>JAPSKJ010000181.1 GCA_031177735.1 Nocardioides sp. | reverse complement strand
TTCCTGGCCGACTACAACGTCGCCAGCGGTGACGACCTGCAGCCGATCGGCGCCACCGCGATCTACCCGCTGGGCCTGCACTCCAAGAAGTACTCCTCGGTCGAGGAGATCCCCGACGGCGCCACCGTGGCCGTGCCGAACGACGCCAGCAACCAGGCCCGCGCCCTCCTGCTGCTGCAGTCGGCCGGCCTGATCACGCTCAAGTCCGGCGGCACGATCTTCTCCGACCTCGCCGACGTCGACACCGCCGCCTCCCGCGTCCAGGTCGAGGCGCTCGACGCCGCGCTCACCGCCACGTCGCTGGACGACCTCGCCGGTGCCGTGGTCAACAACGACTTCGTGGAGCGGGCGGGTCTCAACTTCGACGACGCGCTCGCCCAGGACGACCCGAGCGACCCGAACGCGCTGCCGTACGCCAACATCTTCGCCGTGCGCGCCGACGACGTCGACAACCCGACCTACCGCAAGCTGGTCGAGATCTACCAGCAGACCGAGGCGGTCCAGGAGGGCGTCGTCGAGGTCTCCGGCGGCACCGCGGTCATGCTCGACACCCCCGTGGAGGACCTGCAGGAGTCGCTGGAGAAGGTCGAGTCCGACACCCGCGCGCAGAAGGGCTGACGCAGGACCGTGCCCACCACCCCCGACACCCGGAACACCGCGGCCGGTGAGCCGCTGATCCGGCTCACCGACGTCAGCCGGATCTTCCCGGCCCGGTCACGCCAGGGCGCGCCGGTGCGCGCGCTGGACGGCGTGACCCTCGACGTCGCCGCCGGCGAGGTGCTTGGGGTGGTGGGCTACTCCGGGGCAGGCAAGTCGACGCTGCTGCGGCTGGTCAACGCCCTCGACCGGCCCACCAGCGGGTCGGTGACGGTCGCCGGTCGCGAGGTGAGTCGCCTCACCGAGCGTGACCTGCGCGAGGTGCGCCGCGACATCGGGATGATCTTCCAGCAGTTCAACCTGTTCGCCTCGCGCACGGTGTGGGGCAACATCGCCTACCCGCTCCAGGTGGCCGGCGTGCCGAAGCAGCAGCACCGCGAGCGCATCTCCGAGCTGCTGCACTTCGTCGGCCTCGCCGACAAGGCCCACGCGCACGTCGAGCAGCTCTCCGGCGGCCAGAAGCAGCGGGTCGGCATCGCACGTGCGCTCGCCACCAGCCCACGGATCCTGCTGGCCGACGAGCCGACGAGCGCGTTGGACCCGCAGACCACCGCCGAGGTGCTGGCCTTGCTGCGCCGGGTCAACGAGGAGCTCGGGATCACGATCATGCTGATCACCCACGAGATGGAGGTGGTGCGCTCGCTGGCCCACCGGGTGGGCGTGATGGAGGCCGGTCGGGTCGTCGAGCTCGGCGACACCTACGACGTGTTCGCGACACCGCAACACCCCGCCACCCAGCGCTTCGTCAGCACCCTGGTGGAGAAGGGCCCGCAGCCGCGCGCCCTGGACCGGCTCCGTGCCCGCCACCCCGGCCGCATGGTCACCGTCTCTTTCCGGGACGGGCAGGCCTCACCCGCCGACGTGTTCGCGGCGTTCATCGAGCGCCAGGTCACCTTCGAGCTGGTCCACGGCGGCGTCGAGGACGTCCGCGGCCGCACCTTCGGCCACCTCACGCTCGCCCTCACCGGCGACGACACCGCGGTCGCGGAGGCGCTGGCGCACGTGGCCACCCTGGTCGAGGTCAGCACGCCGGCGACGTCGGCCACCGCCTCCGGGAAGGACGCCTCCTGATGGACCGCCTCGTCGAGCTGGACTCCCTGCTGTGGGAGGCGACCCTCGAGACCCTCCTCATCGTCGCCATCACGCTCGGCATCGGTGGGCTCGGGGGCCTGCTCCTGGGCCTCCTGCTCTACACCACGCGGGCCGGCGGGATCGCCCCCAACCGGGTCGTCAACGTGACGGTCAACCTGCTGGTGAACTTCTTCCGTCCCATCCCGTTCGTCATCTTCATCGCCGCCGCCCAGCCGCTCGCGCGGCTGGTCGTCGGCATCGGGATCGGCAACCGGGCGATCATCTTCGCGCTCTCGCTCGCGGCGGCGTTCGGCATCAGCCGCATCGTCGAGCAGAACCTGCTCTCGGTGGACCCCGGCGTGCTCGAGGCCTCCCGCGCGATGGGTGCCGGCCGGCTCCGGACCATCCTGACCGTGCTGCTCCCGGAGGCGCTCGGTCCGCTGGTGCTCGGCTACACCTTCGCCCTCGTCGCGATCGTGGACATGTCGGCCGTCGCCGGCGTGGTGGGCGGTGGTGGGCTCGGCGCCTTCGCGCTCACCTACGGCTACCGGCAGTTCGAGCCGGTGGTGACCTGGGCAGCGGTGCTGATCATCATCGCGCTGGTGCAGCTGTGCCAGTTCGCCGGCAACAGGCTGGCGCGCAAGGCGCTGCGTCGGTAGGCGTCGACAGCGGTCGGCAGGAGTCGGCCCGTCACAGGGCGAGGCTGAGCCAGACGGCGGCCACGGCGGCCGCCACGGCGAGGCCGAGCTCCTGGAGGACGATCCGCCGGTCGCACGGCGTGGGGGCCCCGCGTGCCGCGGCTCCGGCGCGGCGGCCCACCACCTGCAGCACCGCCGCCCGCAGCGCGAACAGCGCCGCGAGGGCGGGCACCAGCACCGCGCAGGAGACAAGCGCCTGCGCGCCCTGCTCGAGGCCGACGGCGACCAGGACGAGTGCGCCCAGCAGGACGCCGAAGCAGGCGCCGCGGCAAGGCAGCGGCAGCACGGACACAGGCGGCATGGACACGGGGAGCATGGACACGGACATGCGGCGACGCTAGGAGCGCGCCGTCACCCCGGCGTCACCACGACGTCCCGCTCGCGTGCGCCCGGGCGTCGGCCGGTCAGCCGAGGTCGAGCGGTCGGCCCAGGAGCGGCGCGACCAGCCGACGGATCGCCGGCGAGGGCGGCAGCCCGAGCTCGTGGGCGAGCAGCCGGCGGTAGCCGTCGTACTGACGCAGCGCCTCGGCGAAGTTGCCCTCCGCCAGGTGCACCGCGATCACCAGTCGGTGCGCGCTCTCGCGCAGCGGCTCCGAGCGGACCGCGCAGAGTCCGGCCGAGAGTGCGTCGGTGAACCGGCCGCGGTCGCAGGAGGCCGCCGCGACGTGCTCGAGCGCGTGCAACCGGAGCTGGCGGAACGCCTCGCGCTCCATGACGAGCCAGTCCTCGTCCCAGTCGGGGAGCAGGTCCTGCTCGAGGGACGCGAGACCGGCGACCTCCTCACCGGGGAGGTCGTCGCGCGCACAGATGGCCGCCGCCACCTCCTCGGACTCCCAGAGATCGACCTGGACGTCGTCGTGGAGCACGATCGTGGCCGACCCGCCCTTGACCAACAGCCGGCCCCGCGGACGCGGCAGCCGCCACAGCACGGAACGCAGGTTGGAGGCGGCGCGCGCCGGCGGCGCATCCGGCCACAGCCGGTCGGCGATCGTCGCGCGGCGCACGGGCCGCTGACGGTGGAGCACGGCCAGGCAGCCCACCACGCGTTGCCCGGCCGCGGACACGGCGAGCACCTCCTCGTCGCACGTCACCTGGAACTCGCCCAGCACCCGCACGTGAGGATGCACCTTCGACGATCCGGACATCGCCACCCCGGACTTGATGCGGTTCCGAGCCGTGGTCTCGACCCGAGGACGCCGGGGCCGGCCGCCTGCGCCCCGAGAACAGTAAAAATCACGCTAGTCCGGACCGGGTCTCCCGGCAATGGCCGCGGGCCGACCCGCGCGATTTTCCGGTAACGCCGCGGGGACGGCGGTGCGACGCTCCAGCGCACGCCAGGGCGCATCCCCCCGACACGGGGCACCGGCAGCGTGGCTCCCGACGGGGCGAGCCGCGCCCCCACCGAAGGAGGCACCCGTGTTCCGACACACCAAGCAGCTGCAGTACCAAGCCAAGCCCGAGCGCCCGGACGCGTTGTTCGCGGCCAAGCTGCAAGAGCTGGTCGGCGGGCAGTTCGGCGAGATGACGGTGATGATGCAGTACCTGTGGCAGGGCTGGAACTGCCGCATGCCAGGCAAGTACAAGGACATGATCCTCGACATCGGCACCGAGGAGATCGGCCACGTCGAGATGCTCTGCACGATGATGGCGCGCCTGCTCGAAGGAGCACCCGGGGAGACGCAGGCGCAGGCGGCCGCAGCCAACCCGGCGCTGGCCGCGGTGCTCGGTGGGCAGAACGTCCAGCACGCCATCGTCAGCGGCGGGTCGGCGATGCCGACGAACAGCCAGGGCGTCCCGTGGAACACCGGCTACATCGCCGCCAGCGGCAACCTGCTGGCCGACTTCCGGCACAACGTGGCCGCTGAGGCGCAGAGCCGCCTGCAGACCTCGCGGGTCTACAACATGACCGACGACCCCGGCGTGAAGGACATGCTGCAGTTCAACCTCGCCCGTGACACCTATCACCAGCAGCAGTGGTTGCTCGGGATCGAGCAGCTCATCGAGGACGGGTTCACCGACGGGATCGAGGACTCGCACGCGGACGAGGAGAAGACCGAGCCCGGCCACACGTTCTACACCTTCACCGAGGGCAGCAGGGCGGCCGAGGGCCGTTGGGCGCAGGGCACGACCTTGATCGGCGACCACCAGATCGAGGTCGCGCCCGGCGCGCCGCTCACCGACGACATCAACCAGGCGCCCCCGCCGGACCCGCTGCAGTACGTCACCTACGACGGGTCCATGGGACCCGGCAAACCGGGGACGGCGGGCGGCGCCTTCGTCCAGGGCGCGGAGAACCTGCTGAGCAAGGCGAAGGAGAAGCTCACCGGCGGTGACGAGAGCTGAGGAGCCGGCCATGACCGAGGTGCTGCTCCGGCCGCTCGCCGACTCCTTCATGCAGGTGGGCGTGTTCGTCGCCCTCCTCGTCGCGCCGTTCGGGTGGGCAAGGTACCGGTGGGGGCAGCACCTCGACGCCGCTCTGGTCCGGCACCGGCGGCTGGGGCCCGTGGTGGCGGCCGCACTGACGATGCCGCCCGGCTGCGGGGGCGCCATCATCGTGCTCGCGCTGTACGCGCGCGGCGCGGTCTCCTACGGCGCCGCCGTCGCCGCGCTCGTGGCCACCATGGGGGACGCCACCTGGGTGCTGCTGGCGTCGGACCCGACGCTGACCCTGCAGCTGAAGGCGCTGCTCCTGCTCACCGGAGCGACGACCGGTTACCTGGTCGACCTGGTCGGCCTGTCGCCGCCGATCCGGGCGGCGCGCCTCGGCGCGGACATCCCCGCCGGCGGGGATCCGGCGTACGCCGCGCGCGTCGGCGCGACCGCAGCCGCGGGGCCGGGAGGGCGCCGCCCGACCCACGCCGCGAGCGCGCCGGCGGAGGTGACGGCGC
>JAPSKJ010000180.1 GCA_031177735.1 Nocardioides sp. | reverse complement strand
GGGCAAGACGGTCCACTCCGCCCGCGAGGCCATGGTCGCCAAGCTGCGCGAGTCCGGTGACCTCGACGGCGAGCCGAAGCCGACCCAGCGGATGACGAACTTCTACGAGCGCGGTGAGAAGCCGCTCGAGATCGTCGCCACCCGGCAGTGGTACATCCGCAACGGCGGGCGCGACACCGCGCTGCGCGAGGAGCTGCTGACGAGCGGTGACCGGCTCACCTGGCTGCCCGAGCACATGCAGCACCGCTACAGCAACTGGGTGGAGGGCCTCAACGGCGACTGGTTGATCTCTCGCCAGCGCTTCTTCGGCATCCCGTTCCCGGTCTGGTACCGCCTCGACGAGGAGGGCGAGCCGGTCTACGACGCGCCGTTGCTCCCGTCGGAGGCGCAGCTGCCGATCGACCCCTCCACCGACGTTCCGGAGGGCTTCACCGAGGACCAGCGTGGCAAGCCGGGCGGCTTCATCGGCGACCCCGACGTGATGGACACCTGGGCGACCTCCTCCCTGACCCCCCAGATCGTCGGTGGGTGGGAGTCCGACCCTGATCTGTTCGCGAGGGTCTTCCCGATGGACCTGTGCACCCAGGGGCACGACATCATCCGCACCTGGCTCTTCGGCAGGGTCGTCCGCTCGCACCTCGAGCACGGCACGTTGCCGTGGAGCCACGCGATGCTGTCCGGCTGGATCCTCGACCCGGACCGCAAGAAGATGTCGAAGTCCAAGGGCAACGTGGTCGTGCCCACCGACATCCTGGAGAAGTACGGCGCCGACGCGGTGCGGTGGCGCGCGGCCATGACCCGGCCGGGTCTCGACTCGCCCTTCGACGAGACGCAGATGAAGGTCGGCCGCCGGCTGGCGATGAAGGTGCTCAACGCCTCCAAGTTCGTCCTCGGCGGCGTGGGCGCGACCCAGCTGAACCACTTCGAGGTGGCCGAGCCGATCGACTGCGCGCTGCTGGCCCGGCTCAAGGGTGTCGTGACCCGAGCGACCGAGGCCTTCGAGGCCTACGACTACACCACCGCCCTGGAGACGGTGGAGAAGTTCTTCTGGGAGTTCTGCGACGACTACGTCGAGCTGGTCAAGGAGCGCGCCTACGCCGGCGAGGACGGCGACGGGAGCACCGCCACCGCGTCCGCGAAGGCCACCCTCGCCATCGCCCTCGAGGTCCAGCTCCGGCTGCTCGCGCCGTTCCTGCCCTACGTCACCGAGGAGGTCTGGTCGTGGTGGCGGGAGGGCTCCATCCACCGCGCCCCGTGGCCGACCGAGCTCGACCTGGGGGCTGCGGCGGCGGCCGACCCCTCCAGCCTCGACGCCGTGGCCGCGGCGCTGGCCGGCATCCGCGGCGCCAAGTCGCAGGCGAAGGTCTCCATGCGCACCGAGCTGGCCCGGGTCGAGATCACCGGCCCGGAGCAGCTCATCACCTCCGCCCAGCTGGCCGCCGACGACCTGCGCAAGAGCGGCAAGGTCGTCGGCGAGCTGGTCTTCACCGTGGCGACCGACGCAACCGAGCTGGCGGTCAGCGCCGAGCTGGCCCAGGACGCCGGCGAGTAGCCCGCGGGCCGGGCGGTCACGCCGTCGCGACCGCCCGGACCGCCCGGGTCAGGGGTCCGGCTCCGTCAGGCTGATCAGTCGCGGCCGTGGCCGACGCCGGGCTGGCTGTGCTCATCGGTGCCCGAGTCCCAGCCGTGCTCGTCCGCGTGCGGGGACTCCTGGTGAGCCGACCCCTGGCCGTGCTTCGGCTGATGCGCGCCCCAGGCGGGCACCGCGGCCGCCGGACCCGGATCGCCGCCCCACGTCCGTCGGTCGTCTCCGCGCGCCCCGTGACCCTTGCCGCGCGAGTTCCCACGCGCCTTGGAGTGGTCGCTCGCGTGGACGCTCGCAGCACCGGGCCCCTGCGGGCCGAGAGCCGCCAGGGGCTGTCCGGGCTCGGGCACGGCGTCGCCTGGGCCGGTCGGCGTGAGCGACGTCGTCGGGCCGGTCGTGTCCTCGTCCGGCCGCTCGGGCGCACCGGCCGGCTTCTCAGCCTGGTGGCGGCCCCGGTCCTTGTCGCGGTCCCGGCTGTCCCCCTCCTCGGAGGTGGGCGCCTCGGCGCTGCGGGCGCCCGGGTGCGAGAGCGGTGCCGAAGCAGGCGACTCGGTGGGCGGCGCCGGGACGACGTGCTCGACGTCAGCGGGGTCGTCCTCCGCAGCGGCGCGACGCTCGCCGCCGGCGTCGGGCAGCAGCAGCTCCCCGGCGATCACCGGCACCGGCGCGGCCAGCTGGAGCGCTCCGAGGGCGTCGCTGCGCAGTGCGTTGGCCAGCACGACCACGCACGCGATGGAGACGACCAGGAAGGCTGCGAAGGGAGCCTTGTGCTCAGAGCTCACGCGCGCATCCCTGCCCGGATCAGGTTGACGGCCACAGGCCGATTCTCTCGTGCCGCGCGCAGCCGCATGACCACCTCGGCGGAAATGACCCGAAAGGACTATCGCCGTTGCCGGACGGATGGTCCGCTGCCGGGCCCGGGGGCCCGGCAGGGCCTCAGGCGGACTTCTTCTTCTTCGTCTCGGCCTCGCGCGGCACCAGGGTCGGCGCCGCCTCACCGGCGACGACGTCATCGGTGATGATCACTCGCCCGATGTCACCACGGGAGGGCACGTCGTACATCACGTGGAGGAGCACCTCCTCGATGATCGCCCGCAGGCCACGGGCGCCCGTGCCGCGCTCGAGCGCCTTGTCGGCGATCGCGTCGATGGCCTCGGAGGTGAACTCCAGCGCCACGCCGTCGAGCTCGAAGAGCTTCTGGTACTGCTTGACCAGGGCGTTGCGGGGCTCGGTGAGGATCTGGACCAACGCCTCGCGGTCGAGCTTGTTGACGCTGGCGATCAGCGGCAGTCGGCCGATGAACTCGGGGATCAGCCCGAACTTGGTGAGGTCCTCGGGTCGCACCTGCGCAAGGAGGTCGTCGGCGTCGCGCTCGACCTTGCCGCGCACCTCCGCGGTGAAGCCGAGGGTCTTCTTGCCGACCCGCTGCTCGACGATGTGCTCCAGACCCGCGAACGCCCCACCCACGATGAAGAGGATGTTGGTGGTGTCGATCTGGATGAACTCCTGGTGGGGGTGCTTGCGGCCACCCTGCGGAGGCACCGAGGCGGTGGTGCCCTCGATGATCTTCAGCAGTGCCTGCTGCACGCCCTCGCCGGAGACGTCCCGCGTGATCGAGGGGTTCTCGGCCTTGCGGGCGACCTTGTCGATCTCGTCGATGTAGATGATGCCGGTCTCGGCCTTCTTGACGTCGTAGTCGGCGGCCTGGATCAGCTTGAGCAGGATGTTCTCGACGTCCTCACCGACGTAGCCGGCCTCGGTCAGGGCCGTGGCGTCCGCGATGGCGAACGGCACGTTGAGCATGCGCGCCAGGGTCTGGGCGAGGTAGGTCTTGCCACAGCCGGTCGGCCCGATGACCAGGATGTTGGACTTGGCGACCTCGACGCTCTCCTCCTTGGAGTGCTTGCCGGCCACCGGCTGCAGGCCCGCCTGCACCCGCTTGTAGTGGTTGTAGACCGCGACCGAGAGCGCCTTCTTCGCCTGCTCCTGACCGATCACGTAGGAGTTGAGGAACTCGAAGATCTCCTTGGGCTTGGGCAGCTCCTCGAGGCTGACCTCGGTGCCCTCGCTGAGCTCCTCCTCGATGATCTCGTTGCACAGATCGATGCACTCGTCGCAGATGTAGACACCCGGTCCGGCGATGAGCTTCTTGACCTGCTTCTGGCTCTTCCCGCAGAAGGAACACTTCAGCAGGTCGCCTCCGTCACCGATGCGTGCCACGGGCGGTCATCCTCCAACTCAGATCTGTCGTGCTGTGCGGGGCCGGGCGTGTGCCCGGTCCTGCGGGATCAGCTCCCGCGACGGTACCCCGTGTCCGTCCCCACTGGTGGGACGGACACGGGGAACCGCTCATCGCCCGGCGAACGCGGGGGTGGGCTTGCGCGACTCCACCACCGCGTCGATGAGGCCGTAGTCGACCGCCTGCGCGGCGGTGAGGATCTTGTCGCGCTCGATGTCGCGGCTGACGTCCTCGACCGACCTGCCGGTGTGGTCGCTGATCATCTTCTCGAGCAGCTCGCGCATCCGCAGGATCTCGTTGGCCTGGATCTCGATGTCGGAGGTCTGGCCGAAGGTGCCCTCGGTGTAGGGCTGGTGGATCAGGATCCGGCTGTTGGGCAGCGCGAGTCGCTTGCCGTGCGCGCCGGCACCCAGCAGGATCGCCGCCGCGGAGGCCGCCTGCCCGATGCACACCGTCTGCACGTCGCACTTGATGAAGTTCATCGTGTCGTAGATCGCCGTCAGCGCGGTGAAGGAGCCACCGGGGCTGTTGATGTAGATCTGGATGTCCTGGTCGGGGTTCATCGACTCCAGGCACATCAGCTGCGCGATCACCGCGTTCGCGACGTCGTCGGAGATCGGGGTGCCGAGGTAGACGATGCGGTCCTCGAACAGCTTGGCGTAGGGGTCGATGCGGCGGAAGCCGTAGGACGTCCGCTCCTCCCACTGGGGGATGTAGTAGTTCATGTCCTCAGTCCTTCGTGTGGGCCGGACGGCCCTCGTCGGCGGCTTCGCGGGCGCTTGTGATGACCTTGTCGACCAGGCCGTACTCGAGTGCCTCATGGGCGGTGAACCAGCGGTCGCGGTCGGCGTCGACGGTCACCTGCTCGACGCTCTGGCCGGTGTGCTCGGCGATGAGGTCGAGCAGCACCTTCTTGATGTGCAGCGACTGCTGCGCCTGGATCTTGATGTCGGAGGCCGAGCCACCCATGCCGGAGGACGGCTGGTGCATCATGATCCGCGCGTGCGGCAGCGCATAGCGCTTGCCCTTGGCGCCGGCGCAGAGCAGGAACTGACCCATCGACGCGGCCAGGCCCATGCCGACCGTGGCGACGTCGTTGGGGATGTAGTTCATCGTGTCGTAGATCGCCATGCCGGCGTCGACGGAGCCGCCCGGGCTGTTGATGTGGAGGAAGATGTCCGCCTCGGGGTCCTCCGCCGAGAGCAGGAGCAGCTGGGCGCAGATCGCGTTCGCGTTCTGGTCGCGCACCTCGGATCCGAGGAACACGATGCGCTCGCGCAGCAGCCGGTTGTAGATGTGGTCGTCGAGGACGTTGATGCCGCCGCCGCCGCTCATGGACGGCTTGGAGTACTCGTTCACGTGGCCGACCCTAGCCGCCGCTCCGGACACTTCCACGGGTTGTCGCCTCCTGTTCGCCGACAGCAGAAGGGCGCGGCTCCCCGTCAGCGCCCTCCGGTACGCCGCCCGGGCCGGCGCAGGCCGGCGATCAGC
>JAPSKJ010000010.1 GCA_031177735.1 Nocardioides sp. | reverse complement strand
GACGGTCACGCGCGCCGGCGCACCTGCAGGAGAGCGGCGCCACCCGCGATCAGGCCGAGTACGCCGGCGCCGAGTCCGATCGCGCCCATCGTGTCGCCACCGGAGTCCTGGCTGCCGCCGGCGGCCTGGGTGTCCGCCTCGCCCGCCGGCTCCGCACCGCCGTCGGCGGCGGTCTCCTCCGCGTCGGCCGCCGGTGACGCGGCGTGGCCGTCATCGGCAACCGCCTCGGTGATCGTCACCGTCGGCGCTGGGTGCTCGAGGTCCTCGGCGTCCTGCCCCGAGGCAGCGGTCTCGGTCCAGGCCGTCTCGCCCTGCTCGCAGGTCTGGATGACCGGGAAGGCGAGCGTCTCGCCCGGGGCGTCGGGCAGCTGCAGCGAAAGCTCGAAGGCATCGCGCTGACCGTCGGGGAGCGCCTTCTTGGCCGTGTAGACGACCACGGCGTCGCGCTCGGTCACCTGGTTGCCGTGGGCATCGGTGATCGGCGCTGCGAGCGCCTCGGTCTGCACCTCGACCCGGTAGAAGGGGTTGCGGGTCGGGGTGACGGAGTTGATGCCCTCCGGGACCGAGATCGTGATCGCCGTGGTCGGCGAGCCGTCGCAACCGTGACCGTTGCTGAAGGTCAGCACGGTGTAGGAACCGGCGGCGGTGTCCGCGGGGGTGATCGTGACGTGCGCGGCGGCGGGACCGGCGAAGCCGAGGACGGCCACGCCGGCCACGCCGGCGCCGGCGAGCAGGCGCGGGAGGGTGCGTCGATGAGACATGGTGCTTCCTTCGTGAAGTCGGTAGGTGTGCGGACGCGGGCAGGCGCGAGCACCCGGTCGGCCGGGTCAGGCGCGCCGTAGCGCCGGCGGTCCGCGGAGCACCGCGCCGGTGAGCCACACCAGTCGTGGCGGCGTCCAGGCGTTCGCGCCGGCAGGAAGTCCGGGCGCGTCCGGAAGCGGCACAGCCGCCACGTGCAGCCAGCGCAGCGCCTGGCCGGTGAGCCGGCGGCGTACCGACCAGACGAGGGCGGTGACCGCCGCGCACGCAGCGTGCGCGAGGAGCATCGACCCCAGCGAGCCACCGTCGTGGCCGTGGGCGTGGGTGGGCGGGGCCAACCAGGCCAGGCCCTCGTGCAGCACCAGCTGTCCGACGCCGAGAGCACCGAGCATCAGCCGCGGGCTGGCGGCCCCGCGCAGCACGAGGCCGGTGGCGAGGTGCACCAGCACCGTGAGACCTGCCAACCAGGGCAGGTCGGGGAGCGATCCGCCGGCGGCGGTGTGGGCGACGACGACGCCCACCATGATCTCGGCGGTCGCCAGCGCCGAGCCCGCCGAGCCGCCCGCACGCTTCACGCGCGGAAGTCTCGCCGGGCTGCCTGAGAGCACACTGAAAGGCTCTACTCGACCGGAGGTGGGTTGCGCATCTCGATGGCGGGATGGCAGACGACCAGGCTGTCGGCGACCGCGTCGAAGACCCGGCCCACCGCGGCGAAGTCCTCCGGTGCGACCAGGTCGACGAGGTACTCCCGCACGCCGGTCACGTGGAACGGCGCGCTGCGGCGCAGCAGCTCCATGCCCTCGTCGGTGATGGTGGCGATGACGCCGCGGCCGTCCTCGGGAGAGGTGCGTCGCTCGACCAGGCCGGCCCGCTCCATCCGGGCGATGGTGTGGGTGATCCGGCTCCTGCTGTGCGCCATCGCGTCGGCGAGCTGCGCCATCCGCAGCGCCCCGTCGTTCTCGGAGAGCCGCACGAGCACTTCGTACTCCGCCAGGGAGATGTCGAAGAGGCGGCGCAGATCGGCGTCGAGGCGGTCGAGCAGCAACGTCATGCCCATCAGCAGGGCACGCCACGAGCGCTGCTGGTTGGCATCGAGCCAGCGCGTCCTCTCTCCCACACGCTCACTCTAAGGCTGTGGCCCGCGGTTGGTACCGCGGGCCACGCCGGTGGAGCCATGTCGCCTGTTCAGCCGCGCGACCCGCTGGGACCAGGTCGCGCCGGACTCAGAGCCGCTCGAGGATGAGCGCCATGCCCTGGCCGCCGCCCACGCACATGGTGATCAGGCCGGTGGTCTTGTCGTGCCACTCCAGGCTGTTGAGCATCGTGTTCTGCAGGCGGGCGCCGGTCATGCCGAAGGGGTGGCCGACCGCGATGGCGCCGCCGTTGACGTTGAGCTTGTCCATGTCGATGCCGAGGTCGCGGGCCGAGGGGATCACCTGAGCGGCGAAGGCCTCGTTGATCTCGACCAGGTCGATGTCGTCGATGCTCATGCCGGCGCTCGCCAGAGCCTTCTTCGAGGCCTCGACCGGGCCCAGGCCCATGATCTCCGGGGAGAGCCCCGAGACGCCGGTCGCGACGATCCGGGCCAGCGGCGTGACACCCAGCTCGGCGGCCTTGGTGTCGGACATGACCACGACGGCGGCGGCGCCGTCGTTGAGCGGGCAGCAGTTGGCGGCGGTGATGGTGCCGTCCTCGCGGAAGACGGGCTTGAGCTGGCTGATCGCCTCCAGGGTCACCCCGGCGCGCGGGCCGTCGTCGGCGGAGACGACCGTGCCGTCCGGCGTGGTCACCGGGGTGATCTCGCGGGCCCAGAAGCCGTCGTTGATCGCCTTCTCGGCGAGGTTCTGCGAGCGGACGCCGAACTCGTCCATCTCCTGGCGGCTGATCCCGCGCAGGGTGGCGACGTTCTCGGCGGTCTGTCCCATCGCGATGTAGACGTCGGGCAGGAGGCCGTCCTCGCGAGGGTCGTGCCACTGCTCGTTGGTCTCGGCGTACTTCGCGGTGCGCGACTGGGCATCGTCGAAGAGCGGGTTGACGGTGTGGGGGATGTGGTCGGAGGTGCCCTTGGCGAACCGGGAGACCGTCTCGACGCCGGCGGAGACGAAGATGTCGCCCTCGCCGGCCTTGATGGCGTGGAACGCCATCCGGGTGGTCTGCACCGAGGAGGAGCAGTAGCGGGTGATCGTGGCGCCGGGCACGTTGTCCCAGCCGTTGAGGACGCTGACCACGCGGCCCATGTTGTTGCCGGACTCACCGCCGGGCAGGCCGCAGCCGAGCAGCAGGTCGTCGATCGTGGTGGGGTCAAGGCCCTCCACCTTGTCGACGGCCGCCTTCACGATCAGGGCGGCCAGGTCGTCGGGGCGGAAGTCCTTGAGCGACCCCTTGTTGGCGCGGCCGATCGGCGAGCGCGCAGCGGAAACGATGACGGCCTCGGGCATGACTTCCTCCGTTGGGTTCACGAGGGCAGGGATGCTGGTCACACTAGACGTCTGGGACGATTCCGGCGTGCGCCACCTTTACGCGTGCCCGCTGCGGTGGGCCGACCTCGACGTGCTGGGCCACGTCAACAACGTCGTCTACGTCGACTACCTCCAAGAGGCCCGCGTCGACATGTTGAGGGTGCACGCGCGCGGGCCGATGACCGGCGACCTCGCCGAGGCCGTCGTCGTGGTCAGCCACCGGGTCGAGTACGCCGCGCCGTTGCTGTTCGGCCCCGAGCCGGTGCTCATCGAGTGCTGGGTGACGCAGATCCGCGCGGCCTCCTTCACGATGGCCTACGAGCTCTTCCACGAGCGGGACGGCGGGCGGGTGGTCTACGCGCGCGCACGCACCGTGCTGACGCCGTACGTCTTCGGCGACGAGCGGCCGCGCCGGCTGCGCCCGGAGGAGGTGGCGGCGCTGGAGGTCTACCTCGAGCCGGACCAGTTCACGCGCACGGAGTTCGGGCCGATCCGACGCACCGACGTGGGCTACGCCCCGGTGCAGGTGAGGTTCTCCGACGTCGACGTCTACGGGCACGTCAACAACGTCAAGTACCTCGAGTTCTTCCAGGAGAGCCGGATCTCCCAGTTCACCAGGGTGCTCGACCAGCTCCCACCGGGCACTGTGGTGCCGAGCATGGTCGTGGCTCGCCAGGACATCGACTACAAGGTGCCGGTGCTGTTCCGGGCCGAGCCCTACGACTCCTGGACCTGGGTGGCGAAGCTCGGCACCACCTCGATGACGCTCGAGGCGGTGATCGCCGACGGCGAGACCGTGCTCGCCCGCGGCCGTTTCGTGATGGTCTTCTTCGACCCGGCGACCGGTCGGGCGACCCCGCCGCCGGAGGAGGTCCGCGCGCTGATCGCGGCCGCGCCCTAAGCCGTCGCCGCGGGCGCGGCCGGCACACCGGCCCCGTCGCCGACGCTGCGGGCGGCGAACGAGCGCAGCCGCTTGAGCCCCCGGTGACGGGCGACGCGTACGGCGACGGCGCTCATGCCCAGCGCGGTGGCGGTGGTCGGCACGTCGAGGCCGAGCACCTCCACGCAGGTGACGACGTCGCGCTCCCGCTGGGGGAGGGCGGCCAGCGCCCGCTGCACCCAGTCGCGGTCGACCGCCGCCGACTCGGGGCCCGCCACGGTCACCTCGTGGCCACGCAGCTCCTCCAGATCAGTCGGATCCGTCCGGCGACGGGCGACGCGGCGCCGGTGGTTGGCCGCCTGATGGCGTGCGATGCCGAAGAGCCACCCGGCGAAGTCGTCCGAGCTGCCCTGGAACTCTCCGATCTTCGAGGCCGCGGTCAGCCAGCTCTCGGCGGCGACGTCCTCCGCCGCGGAGCCGCCATCGTCGGGGGAGCGGCGGGTAAGCCACAACAGCAACCGCCCGGCATGGGCTCGGTAGAGCTCACGCCAGGCGTCCGCGTCGCCGGTCTTCGCCGCGGCGATCGTGTCGTCGTCCTTGCTCACGGACCAGTGCCCGCTCCGTTCCGGGGAATTCCGCTCTGCCCGGTGACGGTCGTGCCCCGGCCGGTCTGCCCCGGGGGAGGCGTCTTCGCCTCGGCCTTCGCCCCGCGCGCCTCTCGGGTCCTCTTCTGGGTGCTGGTCGCCGCACCGGGGTTCTCGCCGCGCCGGGACCGCTCAGCGGACTTCTCGGCACCGGTGGTCGGGCCGACCCGGTGCGGCTTGAGATGTCCCTGGGCCTTGCCCTTGCCGTGCCCGTTGCCGCCGCCGTCGCCGCGCCCGGGGTCGGGGCGGCCGGGTTGGGCGCTCGCCGACGCGGCTCCAGAAGCGCCGGGGCCGGCCACCGTCCCATCGCTCGGGTCGATCGCCCGCGGGAGGCGGCCGGCTCCTGACGCCCCCGCCGTGGGGACGGGGACGTCAGGAGTGGCGGAGCCGCTTGCGGCTGCGCCAGTGCTCGACGTGGCGGACGGTGCCGGTGTGTGCCTGGTGGCGGGCTCCAAGGGGGACTGAGTGCCGGGGACGGCACCCGCCAGCCAGGAGACCGACCCGATCGCGACTGCTCCCACCGTCACGACCGCGATCCGTCCGCCGGCCCGTCGAGCAGGCCGGGCTGAGGTGCGACTGAGCGCCGTCAGCTGATCGAGGAGGACCGGGTCCGGCTCCAGCGCCGGGACGCTGGCGCGGAGCTCGGGGAGCCGGTCCTTCCTCGTCATCGTGGGGATCCTTCGTCAGTGCGCGCGTCGGTCAGGTGGTCAGGCGGCCTTGGCAGCCGCGCGGAGGGCCTTGCGGGCCTCCTTGAGCTCCATCTTGACGGCCTTGATCCGCTGACCCGGCGCGTCGGCCTTCTTCAGCTTGGCCAGCTTCGCCTCGAGCTTGGCGACCTTCTTCGCCCAGCCGAGGTGCTTGCCCTGGCACCAGCCCTTGTGCTGGCCCTTGGACTTGGCCGGCGCGGTCTTGCCCTGCGGGCCGGTGCACGGTGTCGCGGTGGTCGTGGGCGACGGGGACGCGGTGGTGGTCTCGGTGGGCGACGGCGAGGTGGGGGTCTCGCTGGGCGACTCGGTCGCGCCGGTGGTCTCCGCCGTGGCGGCGGTGGTGCCGGACGGTGCGCCCGTCGCGCCGGTCACGGCGTAGGCGCCGCCCATCGTGCCGACGACGACGGCTCCTGCGGCGAGTGCGGCCTTGATGCTGCGCATGAGATCTCCCTCTGCGTGTGGGTGATGGTGCTTCCACCACTCACCTGTCGCGCCCATGCCCAGGCGTTACACGATGCGCCGAGGAATTTTCCCGCCCCAGGCATCGAGGGGTGTCAGCAGGCGGGTCGTGCCTGCGGCGCTCCCGCGTCAGCCCGGGGTGTTGATCATGAAGTGCGCCGCGTGGGTGACGTACTCCCAGAACTTCGCGTCCTGCTCGGGTGTCAGCTCGACGGCGTCGAGCCCGGCCCGGAAGTGGGTGAGCCAGCGGTCGCGGGCGTCGATGTCGACCGGGAACGGCGCGTGCCGCATCCGCAGCCGCGGGTGGCCGCGCTGCTCGGAGTAGGTGGTCGGGCCACCCCAGTACTGGCACAGGAAGTGGAAGAACCGCTCCTCGGCCGGCCCGAGGTCCTCCTCGGGGTAGAGCGGGCGCAGGACCGGGTCCTGGGCGACGCCCTCGTAGAAGACCGACACGATCTTGCGGATCGTCGCCGCCCCGCCGATCTCGTCGTAGAAGCTCACGGACCCATTCTCGCGCACTACCGAAGGCGTGGAAGTATCGGGAGCACAGACATCACCTGACGAACCATCGATCAAGGGAGATCCGCATGCCCACTACCCGTCACGCCACCACCGTTTGGGAGGGCACCCTCTTCGAGGGTGCCGGCAAGGTCACCCTGGAGTCCTCCGGGCTCGGCACCTTCGACGTGTCGTGGCCGGCCCGCGCGGAGGCCGCCAACGGCAAGACCAGCCCCGAGGAGCTCATCGCCGCCGCCCACTCCTCCTGCTTCTCGATGGCCTTCTCCAACGGCCTGGCGAAGAACGAGACGCCGGCCACCCGGCTCAACGTCACCGCCGACGTGGAGTTCACCCCGGGCACCGGCATCACCGGCATCAAGCTGACCGTCCGCGGCGAGGTGCCCGGCATCGACAACGACAAGTTCGTCGAGCTCGCCCAGGCCGCCAAGGAGGGGTGCCCGGTCTCGCAGGCACTCGCCGGCACCACCATCACCCTGGACGCCGCCCTGGCCTGATCTGGCCTGGGCTGACCCGGGAGCTGGTTCAGCTCTTCCCTGCCGAGGGGTCCGTGGCGCGAGCCGCGGGCCCCTCGTCGCTGTTCTTGTGCCAGATGACCCGCTGCGCGAAGGGGATCTCGATCCCCTCGTAGTCGAAGCGGGTCTTGATCCGCTGACGCAGCTCGCGGGCCACGGCCCACTGCTCCATCGGTGCCGTCTTCACCAGCACCCGCAGGTTGACCGAGTCCGCGGCGAGCATCTCCACGCCGGTGACCTCAGGCTCCTCGACGATCACGCCGCGGTACTCGTCGTCCTCCCACAGGTCGTGGGCGACCTCCTTGAGCACCTGCTTGACCCGGTTGATGTCCTCGCCGTAGCCGACGCTCACGTCGATGACCGCGCGCGCCCAGTTCTGGCTCATGTTGCCGACCCGGAGGATCTCGCCGTTGGGGACGTACCAGACCGTCCCGTTCAGGTCGCGCAGGCGGGTCACCCGCAGGGTGACGGCCTCCACCGTGCCGGTCGCCTCACCGACGTCGATCACGTCACCGACGCCGTACTGGTCCTCGAAGATCATGAACACGCCGGAGAGGAAGTCCTTCACCAGCGACTGGGCGCCGAAGCCGAGGGCGATGCCGACGATCCCGGCGCTGGCGATGATCGGGGCGATGTTGACGCCCAGCTGCGCCAGGATCATCGTGCCGAAGACCGCGATCAGGATGCCGGTGATGACGCTCTTGAGCAGGTCGCCCATCGTCTTCGCGCGCTGCACCCGCCGGGTCGCGGTCGCGACCTCCCGCTCGGTGTCGTCGCGGCGCCGGCTCATCCGGTCGGGGAGTACGCCGTCCTCCGCACGCGCCACGATCCGGTCGACGACCTTGTGCAGGACCCAGCGGATCACGACGGCGAGCACGAGCAGGCCGACGACCGCCAGCGGGCGGCCGATCACCAGGTCGGCGGTGCGGGCCACGGCCTCGTTGCCGGTCAAGTCCTCCACGGTCTGGCACAGGTCCTCGTCAGGGGTGCACGGACTCACGGTCAGCCGGGGAAACATGGGCTCCAGTATGGCTGCGCCGGATCAAGGCCGGACCGGGAGCAGCGCCCCGGCGGCGTACCCGATATCGTTTGGCGTGTGAGCAAGCCGCTGGAGACCCTTGTCCGCCGGGCCGCCGTGACGGTCACCGCCGCATCCGCCATCGTGGTCACCGGCGCGGTGCCGGCCATGGCCGACGTGCCGGAGGACTGGAGCGACCCCGCCGAGGTGAGCTGGCTGTTCATGCTCGCGCTGATCGTCGGCATCCCGGCGGTGCTCGGCGTGATCATCACCGTGCTCACCGTGCTGCCGTCGATGCTGCGCGGCGAGGGCCTGCGCAGCGAGACCAAGGAGCCGGCCGAGTGGGTGGGCGGTCCCAGCGAGGACGCCCCGCTCGCCGACCAGAACAGCGGCGAGACCGGCGGGGCCAGTGCCCGCTGGTGAACCGGCCACGCAGCGGCGTGGCGGTGCCGATGCCGGCGGCTTCAGCGCACTGACGGCGCGGCAGCGCTTCCAGCTCCACGAGGCCGTCCGGCGCGCGGAGATCGCCTCGCGCGCGGAGTTCTCCGTCCACCTGGGCCGCACGCTCGGTGACGACCCCCGCGCCTACGCAGAGCGCCTGCACGCGACGCTGAAGACGCCCGAGCGCAGCGTGCTCATCCACGTCGATCCGTCCGGCCGGGTGCTGGAGATCGTCAGCGGCGCCTGGGTGCGCCAGCGGCTCACCGACCCCGAGGCCGAGCTCGCGGCCACGGCGATGAAGACCTCGTTCGCCGAGGGCGACCTGCTCGGCGGGCTCACCCGCGGCATCGCGCTGCTGGCCGAGCACATCCGCAGCTGATCTGGCGGCAGGTCACCGCCGCGGCGGCCGGCCCGCCGGGCACTTCTCCTTCAACTTTCGCACTTCTCGGGCATTGCAACGCCCGAGAAGTGACGGAATCCCCGGTTAACCGGGGATTCCGCCACCACCGATCCTGCGGTTACTCGGCGTCGCGTGCCTGGGCGGCCAGAGCGCGGGCCACCTCGGCCCGGCCCTCGCGCACGTAGCGCTTGGCGGCCGGCTCGGCGGGGGAGGACTCCAGCCAGGCGTCGACCTTCTCCAGCAGCTGCGGCGAGGCGAGCGGCTTGGGGAAGATGTACTCCAGCACCGTGGACGCGCGGTGGGTGCCGAGGTGCTCCCAGAGCGTGTCGGCGGCCTCCAGGTAGGTGTCGACGTAGGGCGCCAGCACCTCGTCCTGACCCGGCCGCATGAACGAGAGCACGATCGAGCGGGCGGTCTCGTTGGCCGTGCCGGTCTCGACCACGGCGGCCTGCCAGGCAGCGGCCTTGGCCTCCGGGAGCGGCTGGGCCGCGCGCGCGGCGGCGGCGTGCTCCTGCCCGGAGATGGTGTTGTCGCGGTCGAGCTCGGCGGCGATCTCCGGCTCGCCGTAGCGGCCCGCGGCCGCCAGGCCGGTGATCAGGCTCCAGCGGAGGTCCTGGTCGACCGCGAGACCCTCGACCTCCAGCTCGCCCGACAGCAGCGCCTCGAGGTCGGCCAGCGCCTGCTCGGAGTGAGCCGCGGCGGCGTACTGCCGGGCGAAGGTGAGCTGGTGGTCGCTGCCCGGCTCCGCTGCGAGCAGGAGCTCGCGCAGGCCCGACTCCCAACGCGCCCGCAGCGCCGCCCGGTGGGCCGGGGCGGAGAAGCTGTTGACCGCCTGCGCGGCGAACACCGGGATGCGGGTCACGCCCCACGCGTCGGTCTCGGCCCCGATGTTGGCCAGCACCAGGCGGACGAAGTCGGTCGCCGGCATCTCCGCGTCGCGGGTCATGTCCCACGCCGAGCCCCACACCAGCGCCCGGGCGAGGGAGTCGTCGAGCTTGGAGAGACCCTCCAACGCGGTGGCCCGGGAGCGCTCGTCGAGGCGGATCTTGGCGTAGGCCAGGTCGCCGTCGTTGAGGAGCAGCAGGTCGGGCTGCTGCTTGCCGACCAGGTCGCCGATGTCGGTGAGTGCGCCCTGCACGTCGACCTCGACGTAGTCGGTGCGGACGATCGAGCCGTCGTCGGTCGCGTTGTAGAGGCCGATGCCGATCCGGTGCCGACGCAGCGTCGGCCACTCGGGGTCGGCGGTCTGGCGGACGGCGAACGCGGTGTAGGAGCCGTCGTCGCCGACGGTGAACTCCGGGGCGAGCGTGTTGACGCCGGCGGTCTGCAGCCACTCCTCGGCCCAGCCCTGGAGCTCACGCCCCGAGGCGGCCTCGAGGTGGCGCAGCAGGTCCTTGAACTCTGAGTTGGAGTACTCGAACTCCTTGAAGTAGGCCCGCAGGCCCTGGAGGAACGGCTCGAGGCCCACCCACGCGACCAGCTGCTTGAGCACCGAGGCGCCCTTGGCGTAGGTGATCATGTCGAAGTTGACCTCGACCGCCTGCAGGTCGTAGTTGTCCGCCGCGATCGGGTGCGTGGTGGGCAGCTGGTCCTGGCGGTAGCCGGTCTGCTTGCGGGCGTTGGTGAACCCGGTCCACGCGTCGGTGAACTCGGTGGCCTGCACCTGGGCGTGGTAGCAGGCCCACTCGGCGAACGACTCGTTGAGCCAGAGGTCGTCCCACCACTTCATGGTGACGAGGTCGCCGAACCACATGTGCGCCATCTCGTGGAGGATCACCGAGCAGCGGAAGTCGTAGAACGAGCGCGGCTGCCGGCTGCGGGGCAGGTACTCATCGCGCAGCGTGACGCAGCCGGCGTTCTCCATCGCGCCCATGTTGTACTCCGGCACGTAGAGCTGGTCGTACTTGCCGAAGGGGTAGGGGTAGTCGAAGACCTCCTCGAAGAACGCGAACCCCTGCTTGGTGATCTTCACGATCTCCTCGCGGTCGAGGTAGGGCACCAGCGACTGGCGGCAGTAGTGGCCGAGCGGGATCGTGCCGTACTTGCCCTCGTAGACGTCCTGGACCTCGTGGTACTCGCCGGCGACGAGCGCGGTGATGTAGGTCGACATCTTCTTCGTCGGCTCGAAGCGCCACACCGCCTTGCCGTCCCCGAGCGGCTCGGGGGTGGGGGAGGGGGAGTTGGAGACGACCTTCCAGTGCTCCGGAGCGGTGACGTTGAAGGTGAACACGCTCTTGAGGTCGGGCTGCTCGAAGGTCGTGAAGACCCGGCGGGCGTCCGGCACCTCGAACTGCGTGTAGAGGTAGACCCGGTCGTCGGCGGGGTCGACGAACCGGTGCAGGCCCTCGCCGGTGTGGCTGTAGGTGCAGTCGGCCTGCACGACCAGGACGTTCTCGGCCTGCAGGTCGGTGAGCCTGATCCGGGAGTCGGAGTACGCCGTCGCCGGGTCCAGCTCACGCCCGTTGAGCGTGATGCGGTGGACTTCCGCGTCGACGAGGTCGGCGAACGTGTCCGCGCCTGGGGTGCCGGCGGTGAACGCGATCGTGGTGGTGGAGCCGAAGGTCTGGTCTCCGGTGGTGAGGTCCAGGTCGACGACGTAGGACGTCACGTCGAGCAGCGCTGCGCGCTCCTGGGCCTCGGCCCGGGTGAGGTTGGTTCCTGGCATGGGGCCGATCCTCTCACTCCGCTCGCGGAGCGCGCGCGGGACCTCGCTGAGCGCGGCGGCGAGAATTACAGATTTGTAGTTCACCTTCCGGCGTGTCGTTCTTGACAATTCTTCTCTACGCTGCCACTCGTGCCCCTCCAGTCACAGCATTCACACCGGCCCCGTCGACTCGTCGCTGCGGCCGCTCTCGGCGTCCTGATACCGCTCGTGCCGGCGGCTCCCCACGGGTCCAGCACGGCCCGGACCACGGACGTGATCGAGGCGGCGTCACTGGCGGGCACGAGCCTGCTGTGCAGCAGCTACGCCGATTGCGCGGCCAAGGGCTACTCCGACTCCGGTTACAAGGCGGCCTCGGGCCGGATGTACTGGCAGATGTACTCCGGCGTGAACTGCACCAACTACGCGGCCTACCGGATGGTGCTGGCCGGGATGCCCAACACCCGTCCGTGGTCCGGGTCGGGGATGGCCAGGAACTGGGGGGCGGCGATGGCGTCGGCCACCAACGCCACCCCCGCGGTGGGCGCGATCGCCTGGTGGCGGGCCGGTGTCGGCGGAGCCGGCTCCGGCGGCCACGTGGCCTACGTCGAGCAGGTCCTCTCGCCGACCGAGATCGTCGTGTCGGAGTCCAACTGGGGTCGCAACTTCGACTGGCGCCGGATCAGCGCCACCGGCAACGCCTGGCCGAGCGGGTTCATCCACTTCCTCGGCGCGCCTCCGGCCGCGCCGCCACCGGCGCCCGTGCCGCCGCCACCGCCGGTTCAGCAGCCGGCGGCGCTCACCAACCTCAGCCCGCCGGCCGTCGAGGGCGAGCCCCGGGTCGGGCGCACGCTGAGCGCGAACCCCGGCGCGTGGAGCATGGCAGCCAGCTACGCCTACGAGTGGTTCGCCGACGGCAAGGAGATGGACAAGCAGACCGGGCCGACCTTCGTGCCCCGCAAGGCCCGACTGGGCCAGGCCATCTCCGTGGCGGTCACCGCCTCGGCCCCCGGCCAGCCGTCGGTCACCGTCACCTCCGCCCCGACCGCGCCCCTCGCCGCCGGGACCATCGGGGTGGCCGCGGCGCCCACCGTGAGCGGTCGGCCCCACGTCGACGACGTGCTCACCGCGACGCCCCCGACCTGGGCCCAGCCACCCGATGCGGTGACCACCCAGTGGTACGCCGACGGCCAGCCCATCCCGGGAGCCACCGGGACCACCCTGATCCCAGGCCAGGCGGAGATCGGCAAGTCGATCACCGTCCGCTTCTCCGCCACGCGCGCCGACTTCGACACCACGGTCGTCGAGTCCGCCCCGGTCGGGCCGGTGGGTGCCGACGAGCTGGCCGTCGCGGTCGAGCCCGTGCTGAGCGGGTCCGCCGTGGTCGGCAAGGAGCTGCGGGTGGAGCAGGCGGTGGTCACTCCGGCCGACGCCGTGCCGACCTACACCTGGCTGCGCAACGGCCACCCGATCCGCAACGCGGACGACGCCGCGGCGTACACGGTGAAGGAGGCCGATCGCGGCAAGCTGGTCTCGGTGCGGGTCGTGTGGCACCGGCCGGGTTTCCGGGATGCGGTCCGCACGCTCAGCGTCGGGTCGAGTGCCGGGTCGCAGCCGCAGCTCAGCGTCGAGGCCACCGGCGCGCGCCGGGCGGTCGTGGTGCGCGTGCAGGTCCGCGCCGAGGGCGTCAAGCAGGTGCGCGGCAAGGTCACCGTCAGCGTCGGCTCGAAGTCGCGCACGGCCAAGCTGGCGCGTGGCAAGGCCGTGGTGCGGGTGCGCAAGGTCAAGCCCGGCGACCGCGACATCCAGGTCAGCTACGCCGGGTCGAAGAAGGTGGCCGCCACATCGACGGTCGCCTCGGCCCGCGTCGCGCGCTGATCCCGGGAGCGGGGCGGGAATGACGCCGCCGGCGCGGAGGTTGGTCCGACATGACGACCAACGCCGACTTCTGGTTCGACCCCGCCTGTCCCTTCGCCTGGATCACCTCGCGTTGGATCCTCGAGGTCGAGAAGGTCCGTGACATCAGCGTCACCTGGCACATCATGAGCCTGGCCTACCTCAACCAGGACAAGGACATCCCGGACGACTACCGCGAGTTCCTCAAGGACGCCTGGGGTCCGGTCCGGGTGCTCGCCGCTGCGGAGGCCCGACACGGCAAGGACGCGCTGCTGCCGCTCTACACCGCGCTCGGCACCCGCCGCCACATCGAGAAGCTCGACTTCACCCGGGAGGTCATCGCGGACGCGCTGGCCGAGGCGGGCCTCAAGGCCGAGCTGGTCGACGCGATGGACGACCCGTTCTACGACGAGGCGATCAAGACCTCCCACCACCTCGGGATGGACCAGGTCGGCAACGAGGTCGGCACGCCCACCATCGCCTTCGAGGGGCAGGCCTTCTTCGGGCCGGTGATCTCCAAGGCGCCCAAGGGCGAGGCCGCCGGTCGCCTGTGGGACGGCTTCGTGCTGGTCACCGAGTTCCCGTACATCTACGAGCTCAAGCGCGCACGCACGCACGAGCTCGACTTCAGCTGATGCCGGTGGACCAGCAGGGCGTCTACGCCCTCACGCTCGCGCTCACCCAGGCGGCCGATCTGCTCGAGACCGTCACGCCGGAGGACCTGGCCCGGCCCACGCCGTGCACCGAGTGGGACGTACGCCGGCTGGCGAACCACCTCATCGCCCAGCCCCGGGTCTTCGTCACCATGCTGCAGGGCGCACCGCCCGGTTGGAACGGCCGCGAGGACTACACCGAGCGACTCGGTGAGGAGCTGCGCACCCGCGGCAACGCGCTGATCAATCTGTGGCGCGAGGTCGCCGCGTCGGGCACCGAGACGATGGTCGACCCCGACTGGCAGGCCGCCGAGATCGCCGTGCACACCTGGGACCTCGCCACGGCGCTGGGCCGGTCGACGGCCGAGCTGAACCAGTCCGTCGCCGAGAGGGCACTGGTCACCATGGACCGCATCCTCGGTCCGGTCCGCAAGGGCCGGGCCTACGCCGATGCGCTGGCGGCCCCTGCCGGTTCTGACGCCTACGGCCACCTGGCGGCCTACGCCGGCCGGCCGGTGGGGTGAGCACCCACCTCCTCGGGGTTGTTCCGGCGGCGTACTCCCGCCGAGACCGGGTGGCGGGCCGTCACTAGGATCATCGCCATGAGCAAGGTCTTGTCCGCCGTCGCCTGGCCGTACGCCAACGGCCCGCGCCACATCGGCCACGTCGCCGGTTTCGGCGTGCCCTCCGACGTCTTCAGTCGGTACATGCGGATGGCGGGGCACGACGTGCTCATGGTCTCCGGCACCGACGAGCACGGCACCCCGATCCTGATCGCCGCCGACGAGGCAGGCGTCTCCCCGCAGGAGCTGGTCGACCACAACCACCGGCTCATCGCCGAGGACCTCTGCAGCCTGGGCCTGACCTACGACCTCTACACCCGCACCACCACCCGCAACCACCACGCGGTCGTGCAGGAGCTGTTCCTCGGCGTCTACGAGAACGGCTACTTCGTCGAGCAGACGACCTACGGCGCGATCAGCCCGTCCACCGGACGCACCCTGCCCGACCGCTACATCGAGGGAACCTGCCCCATCTGCGGGGCCGAGGGTGCGCGTGGTGACCAGTGCGACACCTGCGGCAACCAGCTCGATCCGCACGACCTGATCAACCCGCGCTCGCGGATCAACGGCGAGGTGCCCGAGTTCATCGAGACCCAGCACTTCTTCCTCGACCTGCCCGCGTTGGCCGAGGCGCTCACCGAGTGGCTCGACGAGCGGGAGAAGACCGGCCTGTGGCGGCCCAACGTCATCCGGTTCAGCCAGAACATCCTCAAGGAGATCCGGCCGCGTGCGATGACGCGCGACATCGACTGGGGCATCGCGGTGCCGCTCGAGGGCTGGCGCGACAACCCCACCAAGAAGCTCTACGTGTGGTTCGACGCGGTCGTCGGCTACCTGTCGGCCTCGATCGAGTGGGCGCGCCGGTCGGGCAACCCCGACGCGTGGCGCGAGTGGTGGAACCCTGCGCCGGAGGGGCAGGACGAGGCGCTGACCTACTACTTCATGGGCAAGGACAACATCACCTTCCACTCCCAGATCTGGCCGGCCGAGCTGCTGGCCTACTCGGGCAGGGGCAGCAAGGGCGGTGCTCCGCGCCAGTACGGTGCGCTCAACCTGCCGACCGAGGTGGTCTCCAGCGAGTTCCTGACCATGGAGGGCAAGAAGTTCTCCTCCTCCAAGCGGGTCGTCATCTACGTCCGCGACCTGCTCAGCCGCTACCAGCCCGACGCCTTCCGCTACTTCGTCGCCGCGGCCGGCCCGGAGAGCCAGGACAGCGACTTCACCTGGGCGGAGTTCGTGCGCCGCACCAACGACGAGCTGGTCGCCGGCTGGGGCAACCTGGTCAACCGCACGGCGACGCTGATCGCCAAGAACTTCGGCGAGATCCCTGCGGCCGCTGAGCTGGCCGACGGCGACCGGGCGATCCTCGGCACCGTCGAAGCCGCGTTCGGCACCGTCGGGGACCTGATCGCGCACCACCGCCAGAAGCAGGCGATCGGCGAGGCGATGAGGGCGGTGGGTGAGGTCAACCGCTACGTCACCGACTCCGAGCCGTGGAAGCTCGCCAAGGACCCGGCGGACCGCGACCGACTGGGCACCATCCTGCACGTGATGGCGCAGTGCGTCAGCGACCTCAACCTCATCCTGTCCCCGTTCCTGCCGTTCTCGGCCAACGAGGTCGACCGGGCGCTGGGCGGCAAGGGCCAGGTGGCGCCGCTCCCGCGGATCGAGGAGGTCGAGGACCTGGATGGCGAGGCCGGCGAGGCCCGCAGCTATCCGATCATCACCGGTGACTACTCGGGCGCGCCCTCGTGGGGGCGGCACCCGATCGTGGTCGGCACCCCGGTGGAGAAGCCGACGCCGATCTTCACCAAGCTCGACCCGTCGGTGGTCGACGAGGAGATCGCCCGGCTGGGCGCCTGATGCAGGTCCCGCCGCTGGAGGAGCTCCGCCGTCGGCACAGCGTGAAGTGGCGCGCCTACCCCGGCGACGTGCTGCCGCTCTTCGTCGCGGAGATGGACTACCCCGTCGCGGAGCCGGTCCGCGCCGCGATCGTGGAGCGGGTCGCCGCCTCCGACCTCGGCTACGCCTACGCGCCCGGCCGGATCGGCGAGGCGTTCGCCGGCTTCGCCGCGCGCCGGTGGGACTGGAAGCCGGATCCCGCCAGCGTGCGCACCACCACGGACGTGTCGGTGGCGATCGTCGAGACGCTGCGCCGGGCGATCCGGCCCGGTGACGGCGTCGTCATCACACCGCCGGTCTACCCGCCGTTCTTCGACCTGGTCCCCGAGGCGGGCGGCGTCGTCGTGCCGGTGCCGCTCCTCGCCGGGCCGGACGGCTGGGAGCTCGACGTCGACGGGATCGAGCGCGCCCTGACGGCCGGCGCCCGCGGCGTACTCCTCGCCAACCCGCACAACCCGACCGGCATGCTCTCCGGCCGGCTCGCTGAGCTGGCCGAGGTCGCCGCGCGACACGGTGCCGTGGTCGTCTCCGACGAGATCCACGCGCCGTTGGTGCACTCCACCGCGACGTTCACGCCGTTCCTCTCCGTCTCCGACGCCGCTCGTGCGGTCGGCGTCACGGTGACCAGCGCGAGCAAGGCCTGGAACATCGCCGGGACGAAGTGTGCCCTGATGGTGGCCGCCTCGGACGCGACCCTGGCCTTGCTCGACGGGATGTGGGCCGAGGTCACCTTCCGCACCTCGATGCTGGGGCTGCACGCGAGCATCGCCGCCTTCGAGGAGGGCGAGCCGTGGCTCGACGAGGCGATCACCGAGATCGAGGCGTCGTCGGCCCGGCTGGCGTCGCTGCTCGCTGAGCGGCTGCCCGCGGTGCGGTTCCGGCCCCCGCACGCCGGCTACCTGGCCTGGCTGGACTTCCGCGACGCCGACGGGTGGGGGAGCGACCCGGCCGAGCGGGCGCTCGCAGCGGGCGTGGCGCTCAACCCCGGCCCCGCGTTCGGCCCGCAGGGGCTCGGCCACGCACGGCTGAACCTCGCCTGCTCCGCCGAGGTGCTCACCGAGGCGGTCGACCGGCTCGTCCGCAGCTGAGCCCGGCGGTGGGCTGCAGGTCAGCCCCGGACCGGCTCCAGCCCGAGCCACTGCGCGAGCTCCTCGATCTGGGCCTCGACGGCGTCGGCGATCTCGGGCGTGAACGGCACGTCCTCGTGCACCGCGTTGACCCGGAGGACCCGGGCCTTGCGGTCGGCCCTCGCATCGAGCTTCCCGACCAGTCGGTCGCCGTGCAGGATCGGCAGCGCGAAGTAGCCCCACCGTCGCTGGGCAGCCGGCTTGTACATCTCCAGGACGTACTCGAAGTCGAAGAGGTCCATCACCCGGTCGCGGTCGTAGACCATCCGGTCGAACGGGGACAGGAACGTGGTGCGGCCCTCGAACGGCTCCTCCAGCGCCGCGTGGGCGTCGGGGTCCACCCGCCAGCGGCCCGCCACGCCCTCCACCTCCGCCTCCAGGCCGATCTCGCGGATCGGCGAGGGCTCACCTGGCGAGCGCAGCGGCTTGGCCCGGGCGATGCCGAGCGAGGCGAGCCGCCGCTCGTCGCGGATGCGCCGCGCCTCCTGCGGCTCGGGCCGGTAGAGGTCGGCGGGGTAGACCCGCTCGGCCAGGTCCCACAGCCGGGTGCGCCCCTGCCGCCCGGCGATGGCGACCTCGCCGCGCAGGCACAGCACCTCGAGCATCCGACCGGAGTTCTTGTCGTCGTTCCAGCCGGTCGAGGCGTAGGGCACCTCGGGATCGTTGGGGAGCGCGGTCGCCGGGACCGGCCCGTCCGCCCGGAGCTGGGCCAGCAACCGCTCGCGGAAGCGCGGGTTGGCCTCCACCCAGGCCGTGATCTGGGGGTGCAGCCACTCGTCGGCGACCGAGAGGTGGATGCCGATGTCGTCCATCGTCCGGATGAACGTGACGTGCTCGACCAGTGAGCGCTCGGTCTCCAGCGCGAAGACGAGGTCGGAGGGGTCGTACGCCGCACCCAGCCGCGACCACGCGACCAGGTCGGCGCTGCGGGCGATCGCCGTGGTCGGGTCGATCTGGATCAGCGTGAGGTGGTCGACCACCTCCACGATCGAGCGCGGCCGGTAGGCGTCGAGCAGCTGGGCCCGCACGGCGATCCGGCGAGCGTCCTCCCGACTGAGCCTGATCATCACGACGGCGTCACGACGGCGTCACGACGGCATCGTCAGAGCCGGGCGAGGGCGGCCTGCAGCGGGTCGAGCCCGAGCGAGCCGAGGTCGAGCGCGGCGGTGTGGAACGCCTTGAGGTCGAAGGCGTCGCCGTGGCGTGCCTTGGCGTCGGCGCGCGCCTGCAGCCAGATCTTCTCGCCGACCTTGTAGGACGGGGCCTGACCCGGCCAGCCGAGGTAGCGGTTGACCTCGAAGCGCAGCGTCCCGTCGTCGGTCCGGGAGTGTGCCCGCATGAACTCGTAGACCAGGTCCGCGTCCCACACCTCGCCGGGGCGCCAGCCGAACGGGTTCTCGGCGGGGATGGTCAGCCCCAGGTGGACGCCGATGTCGACGATCACCCGGGCGGCACGGAAGCCCTGCATGTCGAGGAAGCCGAGGCGGTCGCCGGCGTCCTCGAAGTAGCCGAGCTCGTCCATCAGCCGCTCGGCGTACAGCGCCCAGCCCTCGCCGTGGCCGCTGACCCAGCACAGCAGCCGCTGCCAACGGTTGAGCAGGTCGGCGCGGTGCACGGCCTGGGCGCACTGCAGGTGGTGGCCGGGGACGCCCTCGTGGAAGACGGTGGTGGTGTCGCGCCAGGTCGAGAAGTTGGTGTGGTCGTCGGTGAAGGAGAACCACATGGTGCCTGGACGGGAGAGGTCCTCCGAGGGCGGTGTGTACCACGCGCCGCCGTCGTTGACGGGTGCGACCTTGCAGGCGAGGGTGCGGATCGGCTCGGCGATGTCGAAGTGGACGCCGGAGAAGTCCTGCACGATGGCGTCGGACTTCTCCTGCATCCACGCCTGGAACGCCTCGCGGCTGCCGCAGTTGCGGGCCGGATCGGCGTCGAGGGCGGCCACCGCGTCGGCGAGGGTGCCGCCGGGAGTGATCCGCTGCGCGGTGGCGGCCATGTCGTCCTCGATCCGCGCCAGCTCCTCCCAGGCCCACGCGTAGGTCTCCTCGAGGTCGATGGTCGCGCCCAGGAACCGGCGCGAGGCCAGTGCGTAGTGCTCCCGGCCGACACCGTCGGCCTCCCGGCCGCGGGGGGCGAGGTCGGTCTCGAGGAAGGAGGCGAAGTCGGCGTACGCCGCGGAGGCCTGCTCCGCGCGCTCGACGATCCGGTCGCGGATGCGCTCGGGTGCCTGGCCGGCCAGCCCGACGAAGAAGTTGCCGCCGGCGCCCTGCCGCCCCGTCCAGCCCTTGACCTGGGCGGCGTGCTCGACGTACTGCCGGCGGGCGACCACCCGGCCGGCGGCCGCCTCCTCGAGGAGGGTGCGGCGGTAGTCGGCGAGCGCGGCGGGGATGCCGGCCAGCCGGGCGTCGATGGCGGCCCAGTCGTCGGCCGTCTCGGTCCCCATCAGGTCGAAGGCCTCGCGCAGGTCGTGGGAGGCACCGGTGATGACGGAGAGCTCGTGGCGGGCGAGGCCCGCCTCGACCTGCTCCACGTCGAGCCCGATCCGCTCCAGGAAGGCGTCGCGCGCGACCGCCTCCCGCGCGTCGGTGGGCGTGAGCCCCTCGACCTCGGCGAGCGCGCGGCGGGCCAGCTCCTCGCGGGCGCCGAAGCCGTCGGGGGAGAGATCGGGCCACTCGTGCTCATGGCCCGCGATGCCGGCCGCGGTGGCAGCGATCGGGTCGAGGGCGGCGTACTCCTCGACGAAGCGGTCGGTGCGGTCGTCGACAGGTCGCGTCACGGGACCGACCTAACCACACGGCGCCGGGGCCCGCACCGCAAAAAGCTCGTCGGCGCGCACCGAGCCGCCGCACTCTCGCCGGGGTGTCAGACGCCGGCCTCGTCGCCGATGTCGAACATCCAGGAGACGCCGTACTTGTCGGTGAACTGCCCGAAGTAGTCGCCCCACAGAGCCTTCTCCAGCGGCACGCCGGGCCTGCCGCCCTGTGAGAGGGCGTCGAACGCGCCGCGCAGGCGGTCGAGCTCATCGGCGCTGCCGCTCATCGCGACCGTGACGCCGCTGGTCGGCGGCTCGTAGTCGACGCCCTCAGGAGTGTCGGAGGCCATCAGCACCAGCCCGTCCTCGAGGGTGAGCTGCCCGTGCATGACGAGGTCCTCAGCGCCCGGCGGCGCCGGCATGGCCTCGCCCAGGTCGGAGTAGGACATGATCGACAGCTCGCCACCGAGGGCGGACTGGTAGAACTCCAGCGCCTCCCGGGCCTGTCCCTTGAAGGCGATGTAGGGGCTGAGCGTGGCCATCTCGTTCCTCCGTCTCCGCGGCACCGTGCCGGCGCACGGCGGTCACCGTGACGCCGTACGACTCACGCTAGGACCACTGTCGAGGCCCGGGAAGGGGCGAGGAGTCAAGGATCGCGCGCGGGAGCGCGACGGCTCGGTGTCCGGCCGCGATCCGCGAGGCACTTCCCGACCTCAGCGAGGCAGGGCGCTGGCCCGCCACTGGCCGGGGCCGTGGGGGAGGCTGGTCCGCATCCGCCGGGCGGGGTTGGCCCACTCGCTGCGGGGCCGCTGTGGCGCCGGGGCGTTGCCGCCCAGCGCGGAGAACACCGCGACGATGGCGGCGATCTCCTCGGGGGTGGCGTGGGGGCTGACCACCTGGAGGATGGGCGCCGGAGTGTCGGGGGAGTGCTGGTCGGGGGTCACAGCGGGATGTTCCCGTGCTTCTTGGGCGGCAGGGTGTCGCGCTTGGTGCGCAGCAGCCGCAGGGCGCGGACGATCTCGGCGCGGGTCTCGTGGGGGCGGATCACGGCGTCGACGTAGCCGCGCTCAGCCGCGATGTAGGGGTTGGCCAGTGTGGTCTCGTACTCGTCGATGAGCTCGGCACGCTTGGCCTCCACGTCCCCGCCGTCGTCGGCGATCTGCTGCAGGGTGCGGCGGTGGATGATGTTGGCCGCGCCCTGGGAGCCCATCACGGCGATCTGGGCGGTGGGCCAGGCGAGGTTGATGTCGCCGCCGAGGTGCTTGGAGCCCATCACGTCGTAGGCGCCGCCGTAGGCCTTGCGGGTGATCACGGTGACCAGCGGGACGGTGGCCTCGGCGTAGGCGTAGATCAGCTTCGCGCCGCGGCGGATGATGCCGCCCCACTCCTGGTCGGTGCCGGGCAGGAAGCCGGGCACGTCGACGAAGGTCAGCACGGGGATGTTGAAGGCGTCGCAGGTGCGCACGAACCGGGCGGCCTTCTCGGAGGCGTCGATGTCGAGGGTGCCGGCGAACTGCATCGGCTGGTTGGCCACGATGCCGACCGGGCGGCCCTCGACCCGGCCGTAGCCGACGATGATGTTGGGCGCGAACAGCGGGTGGACCTCGAGGAACTCGCCGTCGTCGAGCACGGTGGTGAACACGTCGTGCATGTCGTAGGGCTGGTTGGGGCTGTCCGGGATCAGCGTGTCCAGGGCGAGGTCGGCCTCGGTCGGCTGGAGGTCGACGACCTCCGGGTCGGGGGCGTAGACCGGCGGCTCGTCCATGTTGTTGCTGGGCAGGTAGGACAGCAGCGCCTTGGTGTACTCGATCGCGTCCTCCTCATCGGAGGCCATGTAGTGCGAGCAGCCCGACTTGGTGTTGTGCGCCCGGGCGCCGCCCAGCTCCTCCATGGTGACGTCCTCGCCGGTGACGGTCTTGATGACGTCGGGGCCGGTGATGAACATGCCGGAGGTGCCGTCGACCATGATCGTGAAGTCGGTGACCGCGGGGGAGTAGACGTGGCCGCCGGCGCAGTTGCCCATGATCAGCGAGATCTGCGGGATCACACCCGAGGCGCGGACGTTGCGGCGGAAGATCTCGCCGTAGAGCCCGAGGGAGACCACACCTTCCTGGATCCGCGCGCCGGCGCCCTCGTTGATGCCGACGATCGGGCTGCCGGTCTTCACCGCCAGGTCCATGACCTTGACGATCTTCTCGCCGTAGACCTCGCCCAGCGAGCCGCCGAAGACGGTGAAGTCCTGGGAGAACACGCACACCTGACGGCCGTCCACGGTGCCGTAGCCCGTGATGACGCCGTCGCCGTAGGGCCGGGTCTTGTCCAGGCCGAAGGCCGTGGAGCGGTGCCGCGCGAGCTCGTCGAGCTCGACGAAGGAGCCCTCGTCGAAGAGCATCTCGATGCGCTCGCGGGCGGTCTTGCGGCCCTTGGCGTGCTGCTTCTCCACCGCCTTCGCAGAGCCCGCGTGGATGGCCTCGTCGAGCCGCTTCTCCAGGTCGGCGAGCTTGCCCGCCGTGGTGTGGATGTCGATCTCGGCGCCGGTGTCGGTCGGATCCTGCTGCTGCGCGGTCACGTCGGTGCATCTCCTCGCTCGACTGGCACGGTGGCCAACGTCTGGTGCGTGCGCAACCCTAGTGCCCGTGACGACAGACGGAGTGAGACGCTCGCCACTCGATGAGGACCGCCTGACCCGCCTCGGCCCCGCGCTCGTGCCCGGCCTGCGGGTGGAGGTGCTCGAGGAGACGGCGTCGACCAACGCCGTGCTCACCGAGCGCGCGAAGGCGAGCGCGCCGGAGTGGACCGTGGTGGTCACCGAGCACCAGACCAGAGGCCGCGGCCGGCTCGACCGGACCTGGGAGACACCGGCCCGCTCGGCCCTCACCTTCTCCGTGCTGCTGCGTCCCACCGTGCCCGCGGCCCGCTGGCCGTGGCTGCCGCTGCTCACCGGCTACGCGGTCACCAAGGCACTCGTCGCGGACGGGTACGCCGCCGGCGTCAAGTGGCCCAACGACGTGCTCATCCGCACAGGAGAGCAGGAGCGCAAGGTCTGCGGGATCCTCGTCGAGCGCGTCGAGACCCCGGACGGGCCGGCCGCGGTGGTGGGGATCGGCCTCAACGTCGCCATGACCGCCGAGGAGCTGCCCGTGGAGACGGCCACCTCGTTGGCGATCGCGAAGGGCACCCAGCCCGACCGCACCGGCGTGCTGCTGCTCCTGCTCGGCACGCTGGTGGAGGCCTACGAGACCTGGCAGCTGGGCGGTGACCCTGCCGCAGAGCGGTTGCGGGCGTCGTACTCCGAGAGCTGCGTGACGGTCGGCCGCCGGGTGCGGGCGGACCTGCCCGGCGGAGCAGTGCTCGAGGGCGAGGCGGTGCGGGTCGACGAGACCGGACGGCTGGTCGTGCGCACCTCCGACGGCGAGAGCGCGGTCGGGGCCGGCGACGTGGTGCACGTGCGTGCCCGCTAGAGACCGGGGTCACGCGGCAGCGCCTCGCGAGTGAGAGGATGCGACCCGTGGCGATCTCGCAGAAGCTGCTCAACGACGGGGAGAGCGTCGTGATCAGCACCCGCACCCATCCCAAGGCATTGGTGGGTCCGCTTTCCGCGTTGATCGTGCTGCTCGCGATCGGCGTCGCCATCCAGGCCTGGGTCGGTGGTCGCGCCGACGGGCTGGTCGTCCTCGTCGTGTGGATCCTGGTGGCGGTGGCGATCCTGTGGTGGGTGGTCCGTCCGGCTCTGGTGTGGCTCACGGCGACGTACACGATCACCGACCGGCGGTTGATCACCCGCCACGGCGTCCTGACCCGCCGTGGCCACGACATCCCGCTGTCGCGGATCAGCGACGTCGCCTACGAGCTGCACCTCGTCGACCGCCTGCTCGGCTGCGGCACGCTGGTGATCAGCGACGCCAGCACGCACGGCCAGGTCCGCCTGCCCGACATCCCGCGCGTCGAGGAGACCCAGCGGCGGCTCAACGACCTGCTCCACGTCACCCAGCGAGACGAAGGTGTCTGAGCACGAGCACGGGGCCGCGTTCACCGCAGCGGAGGTCGCCGAGCAGACCGGTGTGACCCTGGAGCAGGCCAAGCGCCTGTGGCGGGCGCTGGGCTTCCCGGAGGCGGGCGACGAGGCGGCCTTCACCAGCGACGACGTGGCCGCGCTGCGCAAGATGACCGAGGTCGTGGAGGCGGGGCTGATCGACTTCGACCTCGCGGTCAACGTCACCCGCGGGCTCGGCCAGACGATGGCCCGCCTCTCGGACTGGGAGGTGTCGGCCTTCCTGCACCGGCTCGAGGAGCTCTCCGGCAGCAACGGCAACATCCCGGGCGACCTGCTGACCAACGCCCTCGACATCGCCGAGGAGTTCAGCAAGACCTTCGAGAGCCTGCTCGTCTACGCGTGGCGACGCCACCTGGCCGCTGCGGTCGCACGCCTCGAAGCGGCCCGCGCCAGCGAGGCCGACCTGCTGACCACCCAGCTCTCCGTGGGCTTCGCCGACATCGTCAGCTTCACCGCGCTGTCCAACACGCTGACCGAGGACAGGATCGGTGACCTGGTCGAGCTCTTCGAGTCCCGCTGTGCCGACGTCGTCGCGCTGCAGCGGGGCCGGGTGATCAAGAGCATCGGCGACTCGGTGCTGTTCGTGAACGACGACCCCGTCCGCGCCTACGACATCGCCGAGGGGATCATCAACGTGATCGGCCGCG
>JAPSKJ010000179.1 GCA_031177735.1 Nocardioides sp. | reverse complement strand
CGACGCCCCCGCGGTGCCGTTCCGGATCTCGGCGTGGGACGCGTGGCTGCACGGCAAGGTGGGCGTCATCCACGCCGGTGACCGCGACCTGCTGGTGGTTCCCATGGCGGAGCCGCCCGAGCGTGCGAAGGCGATGGCCCTGCGCCTCTACCAGGTAGGCGCCGTCGCCGAGCTCGCCTGAGCTCAGGCCCGGGTGGAGGCGCGGGCGACCAGCTCGGGGGTGAACAGCACCTGCTGGTGCTCGTGGTCGGGGTCGGTCGCCTCGGCGAGCACGAGCTCGGCTGCCGCGCGCCCGAGCTCCTGGCGCGGCTGCCGGACGGAGGTCAGCGGCACCGCAGCCGCCCCCGCGAACTCGATGTCGTCGTAGCCGACGATGGCCAGGTCGTGGGGGACCCGCAGCCCCGCCGTGATCGCGTGCTGGAGCAACCCCAGCGCCAGCAGGTCGTTGGCGCAGAAGGCGGCGGTGGGGCGCTTCGACGACGCGATCCCGGCGAGCCGCTCACCGGCCCGGCGGCCTTCCGCGACCACGAGCTCCTCGGTCGAGATCACCAGGAGGTCCTCGTCGGGCAGGCCGGCGTCGCGCCAGGCCAGCCGGGCGCCCTCGAGCCGGTCGCGCACCTGGCCGAGGCTGGGTGGCCCGCCGATGTAGGCGACCCGGCGGTGGCCGCGGTCGACGAGGTGCTCGATCGCGAGCCGCCCGCCGAGCACGTCATCGACGGCGACCGTGCAGAAGCTGGGGTCGTCGCGGGTGCGGTCGACGATGACGACCGGGGTGCCGCGGTCGCGCAGCGCCTCGAGCACGTCGGACTCGGGGCTGACTGGCGTGATGAGGAGCCCCTGCACGCGCTGCTGCTGGAGCAGCTCGAGGTGGTGCTGCTCGCGGCCCTCGCGGCCGCGGCTGTTGCACAGCACCAGGGAGAGGCCGGCGGTCTCGGCGGCGGTCTCCATGCCCTGGGCGACGTCGGTGAAGAAGGGGTTGGTCGCGTCGAGCATGACGTAGCCCAGCATCCGGCTGGTGCCCGCGCGGAGCTGCCGGGCCGACTCGTTGCGGACGAAGCCGAGGTCCTTCATCGCCTGCTCGACCCGCGCACGGGTCGCCGGGCTGACCCGGTCGGGGCGGTTCAGCACGTTGGAGACGGTGCCCAGGGAGACGCCCGCCGCGACCGCGACGTCCTTGACCGAGGCGGTGCGCCCGGCGGACGCACGGCGGGCGAGCGGGCTGGTGCTGGTCATCCGCGCATCCTCCTCGACATCCGCGTGTAGGTCCACAGTGCGTGTGACATTACTGACAATTCGAGTGAAACGTTACGCCGTGGAGCCCAGATCCTGCAGCAGGTCCAGGTCGCCGCCAAGTGGCTGCCGGGTTTCACCAAGATTTTCGGCGAGTTTCGAGGAGGTGCTTGACGTCTGTGAGGGGGGTCACCTAGCGTCCTTCCAGTTGAAACCTTTCAAACCGAGGAGCACCGCATGGCCGAGGCGTCGCAGCTGACGCTCGAGCTCGAGGGCGTCACGAAGTCCTTCGGGTCCGTGGCCGCGCTCACCAACGGCACCCTGAGGGTCGCCGCCGGCTCGATCCACGCTCTGGTCGGTGAGAACGGCGCGGGCAAGTCGACGCTGGTCAAGGTGGTTGCCGGAGTGCACCGCCGCGACGGCGGCACCTTCCGTTTCCACGGCAAGGACGTCGACTTCCACTCCACCGCGGAGTCGAAGAGCGCCGGCATCGCCGTCATCTACCAGGAGCCCACCCTCTTCCCCGACCTCTCGGTCGCGGAGAACATCTTCATGGGCCGTCAGCCGCTGGGCCGCGGCCGGCGCATCGACCGCGGGCGGATGTACGCGGAGTCCGAGGCGCTCTTCCAGCGGCTCGGCGTGCGGCTCGACCCGCGCCGCCCCGCCCGGGGCCTCTCCATCGCCGACCAGCAGGTCATCGAGATCGCCAAGGCCATCTCGCTCGACGCGTCGCTGCTGATCATGGACGAGCCGACCGCCGCGCTGAGCGGCGTCGAGGTCGACCGGCTCTTCGCCATCGCGCGCAGCCTGCGGGACGAGGGCCGAGCCCTGGTCTTCATCTCCCACCGCTTCGACGAGGTCTTCGCCCTGTGCGACACCGTCACGGTGATGCGTGACGGCGCCCACGTCTCGACCCAGACCATCGCCGGCACCACGGTCGACGACATCGTCGCCCAGATGGTCGGCCGCGAGGTCGCCGAGCTCTTCCCCAAGACCCCTGCTCCGGTGGGCGACGTGGTGCTCGAGGTCGGCGGCCTCTCGTCGGCCGGCGTCTTCCACGACGTCTCTTTCCAGGTGCGCGCCGGCGAGATCGTCGGGCTCGCCGGACTGGTCGGCGCCGGCCGCAGCGAGATCGCCCGCGCGGTGTTCGGCGTCGACGGCTACGACGCCGGCAGCGTCCGGGTGCTCGGCCGCGAGATCCCGTCGCGCAACCCGCGCGCGGCCATTCGCGCCGGGATGGCCTTCGTGCCCGAGGACCGCCGCCAGCAGGGTCTGGTGACCGACGGCTCGGTGGCCCGCAACGTGGCCGGCGTGATCCGCCGCGGCCTGACCCGCGCCGGCATCCTCACCTCCGGTGCGGAGAACCGCGCCGCCGGCCCCTGGGCCGCGCGCCTGGAGGTGAAGACCAATGCACTCGACATGCACGCCAGCACGATGAGCGGTGGCAACCAGCAGAAGGTCGTCATCGCCAAGTGGCTCGCCACCGAGCCGAAGCTGCTGATCATCGACGAGCCGACCCGCGGCATCGACGTCGGCACCAAGGCCGAGGTGCACCGGCTGCTCTCCGACCTGGCGGGCCAGGGCCTGGCCATCGTGATGATCTCCTCCGAGCTCCCCGAGGTCCTCGGCATGGCCGACCGCGTCCTGGTCGTCTGCGAGGGCCGGATCACCGCCGAGATCGACCGCGCCGAGGCCACCCCGGAGGCGGTCATGCGCGCCGCCACCCGCACCCAGACCCACTCCGGCGAGCAGGGCGACAGCGAGAAGACGGAGGTGCCGGCGTGAGTGACACGCTGCTCATCGAGCCCAGTGCCAAGCCGCCCCTGCAGCGGGCCCTCGGCAACCTGCTCCGATCGCGGGAGATCGCGGTCGCCGGGGTCCTGGTGCTGCTCATCGCCTTCACGACGGTGCAAAGCACCGGCTTCGTGTTCAGCGCCGACGGCTGGCGCAACCTGCTGGTGACCCCGTCGCTGCTGCTGATCCTCGCCGTGGGCCAGGCGGTCGTCATCATCACGCGCAACGTCGACCTCTCGGTCGGCTCGACGCTCGGCCTGACGGCGTACCTCACCGGCAAGGTCTTCATCGCGGTGCCCGACCTGCCGATCGTGCTGATCTTCGTGATCGGCATCGCGTTCGGCGGGGCGCTGGGCCTGATCAACGGCGTCCTGGTCGCCTACGGCCGTGTGCCCGCGATGGTGATCACGCTCGGCACCCTCTACATCTACCGCGGCGTCTTCCTCAGCTGGGCCGGCAGCGACCGGGTCAACGCCTCCGACTTCCCGCGCGGGTTCAACCAGCTCGGGACGGCGTCGATCCTCACCATCCCGGTGATCACGCTGATCGCCCTCGCCGTCATGCTGCTCGTCGGCTACTACCTGAGCACCGCTCGTGGCGGCCGCGAGCTCTACGCGATCGGGTCGGACCCGGACGCGGCGACGCTCTACGGTCTGCCGGTCACGCGCCGGATCCTCGTCGCGTTCGTGCTGAGCGGAGCCCTCGCCGGCCTCGCCGGCGTCGTGTACGCCGCCCGCTACGGCACCGTGTCCTCCGGCGCCGGCCTCAGCATCGAGCTGCAGGCGGTGGGCGCCGCGGTCATCGGCGGCGTCGCGATCGCCGGTGGCGTGGGCACCGTCTGGGGCGCCGCGATCGGCGCCGTGCTGCTGATCACGATCAACCGGGCGCTGCCCATCGTCGGCATCTCCGACTTCTGGCAGCGCGCCGTGGTGGGCGCCCTGATCATCGCCGCGATCGTCCTCGACCGGTTCTATGCGGCCCGCCAGGAGCGCCAGCTGGTCGCCGCCCGTGACCAGGCGCGCAACGAGACCGACCCCTCCGTCAACGCGAAGGCAGGGAGCCCCGCATGAGCACGGCCACGCTGAACCGTCCCGACGGCGCCCCCGCGCGCAGCTACCCGGCCTACCACCAGCCGCTGTGGCGGCGGGCCCTGATGACGCGTGAGTTCGCGGTCATCGCCCTGCTGCTCGTCGTCTTCCTCTACTCCACCGTCAGCATCCCCAACTTCGACGGTCCGCTGACGCTCTACTACCTCTTCCTCGACATCGCCCCGATCCTGCTCATCGCGCTGCCGATGACGATGGTCATGATCACCGGCGAGATCGACCTGTCGGTGGCGAGCGTGGTGGGGCTCTCCAGCGTGCTGGTGGGCGTGCTGCACCAGGACGCCGGGATGTCGATCCCGACCGCCGCCCTCGTGGCCATCGTGGTCGGCGCGGTGTGCGGGGCGTTCAACGGGTTCCTGGTGGCCTACGTGGGCCTGCCCTCGCTGGCGGTGACCATCGGCACGCTGGCGCTCTACCGCGGTATCGCGGTCGGCCTGCTCGGCACCACGGCCGTCACCGACTTCCCGGAGAAGTGGACCGACCTGGCCAAGGAGCGGATCTTCGGCGACGGCACCAGCTACCCGCTCATCCTGGTCCCCTTCCTCATCCTGCTCGTGCTGTTCGTGTGGCTGCTGCACTTCTCGGCGTTCGGCCGCGGTGTCTACGAGATCGGGCTGAACAGCGAGGCGGCACACTTCACCGGCGTCAACGTCGAGCTCACCAAGTTCTGGCTCTTCGTGATGGCCGGTGTCGTCTCGGCCTTCGCCGGCGTCTACTACACCCTGCGCTACGGCAGCGCCCGCGGCGACAACGCCACCGGGCTCGAGCTGCAGGTGATCGCGGCGGTCGTCCTGGGCGGCGTCTCCGTCTTCGGCGGACGTGGCGCGCTGCACGGCGTCGTCGCCGGTGCGGTCCTGATCGGCGTCATCTCCAGCGCCATGCGTCTGGAGGGCCAGACGGTCAACCTGATCAACATCGTCATCGGAGCGCTGCTCGTGCTCTCGGTGATCTCCACCAGCTTCCTGGCCTGGGTCTCGGCTCGGCTGCCGGCCAGGGGACGGGGCCGCGGGGCATCCGCTACCCCTTCGAACAGCGCCGGCACGCGGCCGCTGAACCAGTAGTTCCCATGCGAAAGGTACGAACGATGAAGTTCAAGAACCGACGGGCTGCCGCGTTCGCGGCGGTCACGCTCGTGGCCAGCCTCGGCCTCACCGCCTGTGGCAGCGACGACGAGGGCGGCTCGGCGAGCGAGGGTGGCGGCGG
>JAPSKJ010000178.1 GCA_031177735.1 Nocardioides sp. | reverse complement strand
CCGCTGCCGCCGTGGGCGCCGGCGCTCGGCCCCGGGGAGCGGCGGCTGGAGGGGCTGCTGGAGAAGGTGCTCCTCGCGCTGCTGTTCGTCATCCCCGCCACCGGGCTGCTGCTGGTGGCCGGCGAGTCGGACTGGCTCGGACTGCACGTGGCGGCCCACCTGACGTTCTTCGCAGCGCTCGCGCTGCATGTCGGGCTGGTGCTCCGGCACACGGTGGTCCGCCGGGAGCGCCACCTGCAACGGATGCTCTGAAAACAGGGAAACAGGCATGCCCGGCGCTCCCGGAGGCAACTGAACTGGCATGGTCCGCTTGCGGCGCACGGCTCCCGATCAGCCGGGATGGACCAGGCGGCGCGCCGGCAAGGGGTTCGTCTACCTCGACCAGCACGGCGAGCGCCTCCCCGTCGAGGACGTCGAGCGGATCAAGGCCCTGGTGATCCCGCCGGCGTGGAAGGACGTCTGGATCTCGCCCTACCCCAACGGGCACCTGCAGGCCGTCGGCACCGACGCCGCCGGGCGGCGGCAGTACCTCTACCACCCCGAGTGGCGGGCGCGTCGCGACGCGGAGAAGTTCGACCGCGTGCTCGTCTTCGGCGAGGCGCTCGGCCGCGCCCGCGAGCAGGTGCTGGCCGACCTGGGCCGGGACGGGATGCCGCTGGAGCGCGCGTGCGCGGTGGCGGTGCGGTTGATGGACCTCGGCTACTTCCGGATCGGCAACGACGTCTACGCCGACGTCAACGGCAGCTTCGGCCTCACCACGCTCCAGCGTCAGCACGTGCGGCGCCGGCAGGACGCGCTCGTCTTCGCCTTCACCGGCAAGTCGGGGGTCGACCACCGGATCGAGATCACCGACGCGATGGTCTCCGAGGCCATCGAGGTGATGCGCCGCCGGCGAGCGGCCGAGGGTCCGCTGCTGGCCTACCGCGACGGGCGCAGCTGGCGCGGGCTGCTGCCCCAGCTGGTCAACGACTACGTCCGCGCGACGACCGGGGTGGAGGCGACCGCCAAGGACTTCCGCACCTGGCACGCGACCGTGCTCGCCGCCGCCGCCCTGGCGGAGGGGCACGCCGAGCTCGAGCGGTCCCGCCGCAACACCGCGACCCAGCGCCGACGGCTGGTCACCCGGGCGATGAAGGAGGTCGCGGAGTTCCTCGGCAACACCCCCGCGCTGGCGCGGTCGGCCTACGTGGACCCGCGCGTGCTGTCGGCGTACGAGGAGGGACGCACCATCGTCTCGGCGACCAGGCGCAGCTTCGACTCACCCGACGAGCGCCAGGCCGCGCTGGAGCGGGCCACGCTCCGGCTGATCCGCAACGAGGCCGAGGAGCAGGCCGCCTGAGTCCGCGCGCCGCCCGCGAGGAGAGACCGACATTGGAGATCACCGTCGTCGAGGGCGACATCACCCGCCAGCACGTCGACGCCATCGTCAACGCCGCCAACAACGCAATGCGCGGCGGCGGGGGAGTCGACGGAGCGATCCACCGCGCCGGTGGGCCGGCCGTCATCGAGGACTGCGTGCGCCGCTTCCCCGACGGCCTGGCCACCGGCGACGCCGGCTGGACCACGGCGGGCGAGCTGCCGGCGAGGTGGGTGATCCACGTCGTCGGACCGATCCACGGCCGCGGCACCCGCGAGCAGCTGGTGTCCTGCTACCGCCGCGCACTGGAGGTGGCCGACGAGCTGGGTGCCCGCACGGTGGCGTTCCCCTTGGTCAGTGCGGGCGTCTACGGCTGGCCGAAGGACGACGCGATCGCGGCCGCGGTCGACACGCTGCGCACCACGCCGACCGACGTGGCACAGGCGCGGCTGGTCGCCTTCGGTCGGGAGACCCACGACGCCATCGCGGACTACCTGCGGCAGCACGCGGGGTGACCCCGCGGCTGCTCTCCACGCGGGCACGCATGTTCATCAAGGTATGCAGACGAATGCACGCTTCCCGTGCGGAACTCCACGCGGGAAGCGGTCATTGGCCGGCATACCTTGATGAACATGCAGGGCGCGGCGCCGGCCAGCCCGGCGGGGCGCTTCGCCCCGCGTCCCAGGGTCAGAGGCGCTCGACGACCCAGTCGATGCACGCGGTGAGCGCCTCGACGTCGCCGGCGTCGATGGTGGGATACATCGCGATCCGCAGCTGGTTGCCACCCACCCCGCGGTAGGCGTCGGTGTCCACGATCCCGTTCGCCCGCAGGGTCGCCGTCAGGGCGGCCAGGTCGATCCCGGCGTCGAGCTCGACCGTGCCGACGACCAGCGAGCGGTGGGCCGGGTCCTCGACGAAGGGCCGCGTGTACGCCGCCTTCTCGGCCCACCCGTAGAGCACCTCCGCGCTCGCGGCACTGCGCGTCACCATGCCGGTGAGGCCCCCGTGTGCGTTCATCCAGTCCAGCTGCTCGGCCATCAGGAAGAGCGTCGCCACGGCGGGGGTGTTGTAGGTCTGGTCGGCCCGCGAGCTCTTGATCGCCCCGGCGAGGTCGAAGAATCCGGGGATGAAGCGACCGCTGGCCGCGACCTCCTGCGCCCGCGCGATCGCCGCGGGCGACATCAGCGCGACCCACAGCCCGCCGTCGGAGGCGAACGACTTCTGCGGCGCGAAGTAGTAGACGTCGCACTCGCGCACGTCGACCGGAAGCCCGCCCGCCGCCGACGTGGCGTCGATCAGGGTCAGCTGGTCGGGGCCGGCGCCTGCGGGCCGCTGCGCCGGAGCCATCACGCCGGTGGAGGTCTCGTTGTGGGTCCACGCGTAGACGTCGACGTCCGCCTCGAACTCCGGCAGCACCCGGCTGCCGTGCGGCGCCTCGAGCACGGTCGGCTCGCCGAGCCACGGCGCCTTGCGCGCCGCTGCGGCGAACTTCGCGCCGAACTCGCCGAAGACCGCGTGCGCACTGCGCTCCCGGATCAGCGCGAAGGTGGCCAGGTCCCAGAACCCGGCGGACCCTCCGTTGCTCAGCACCACCTCGTGGCCCTCCGGGAGGGAGAAGAGCTCGGCGACCCCCTCCTTGACCCGGCGGACCAGTCCCTTCACCGGCGCCTGCCGGTGCGACGTACCCATCAAGGAGGCGCCCGTCGCGGTGAGCGCCTCGAGGCGCTCCACCGGCACCTTGGACGGTCCGGACCCGAACCGTCCGTCGGCGGGGAGGAGGTCGGCGGGGATGGTCAGGGTCATGGCCCTATCCTCTCAGCCCGTGGAGATCCGCCTCGTCGCGTTCGACCATCCGGACGCCGTGATGCTCACCGAGCGGGTCCAGGAGTTCTACGTCGAGCGCTACGGCGGACGCGACGACGACCCGATGGACCGCGCGCAGTTCGAGCCGCCGGCGGGCGGCTTCTTCGTCGGCTACCTCGACGGGCGGCCGGTCGCGTCGGGGGCGTTCCGACACGAGGGCACCGAGCGGCTGGGCACCACCCGGACGGCGGAGATCAAGCGCATGTACGTCGTCCCCGAGCACCAGCGCCAAGGGCTCGCCCGCCTGATGCTGGCGCACCTGGAACAGGCCGCGCGGGCGGTGGGCTACGAGGCGTTGATCCTGTCCTCGGGCAGTCGGCAGCCCGAGGCTCTGGCCCTCTACGAGTCGGCCGGCTACGTCTCGGTCCCCGGCTTCGGGCACTACGCCGGCGCCCCGGTCAACCGCTGCTACGGCAAGCCCCTGCGGTAGCCGGCCCTTCCGCCCGCGCGAGGGGCGGAAGGGCCGGTGCCGGTGGGCGTCAGGCCCAGGCGGGGTTCCAGCCCTCGACCGCGTCGGCCGAGCGTGGGGCGGGGCCGACGTAGGAGGCGGAGGGGCGGATCAGGCGGCCGGTGCGGACCTGCTCGAGGATGTGGGCGGACCACCCGGCGGTGCGGGCGCAGGTGAACATCGAGGTGAACATGGTCGCCGGGACCTCGGCGAAGTCGAGCACGATGGCGGCCCAGAACTCCACGTTGGTCTCGAGCACGCGGTCGGGGCGGCGCTCGCGCAGCTCGGCCAGGGCCGCCTGCTCCAGCGCCTGGGCGACCTCGTAGCGGGGGGCGCCCAGCTCGGAGGCGGTGCGACGCAGCACGCGGGCCCGGGGGTCCTCTGCGCGATAGACGCGGTGACCGAAGCCCATCAGCCGCTCGCCGGTGTCGAGCAGGCGCTTGACGTAGGCGCGGGCGTCGCCCTCCCGCTCGACCTCCTCGATCATGCCGAGCACACGGGAGGGGGCGCCGCCGTGCAGCGGGCCGCTCATCGCGCCGATCGCGCCGGAGAACGCGGCCGCGACGTCGGCGCCGGTGGAGGTGATCACGCGGGCGGTGAAGGTGGAGGCGTTCATGCCGTGCTCGGCTGCCGAGGACCAGTAGGCGTCGATCGCGTGCGCGTGCTGGGGGTCGGCCTCACCGCGCCAGCGGATCAGGAACTTCTCGGCGAGCGTGGCTCCCTCGTCGACGAGCCGCTGGGGCACGACCGGCTGGTGCAGGCCGCGGGCCGACTGACCCGCGTAGGACAGCACCATCACGGCCACCCGGGCGAGGTCCTCGCGGGCCTGCTCGGGGGTGATGTCGAAGGTCGGGCGGAAACCGAAGGCCGGCGCGAGCATGGCGATCGCGGCCTGCACGTCGACGCGCACGTCACCGGTGTGCACCGGCAGGTTGAACGCCTCCGCCGGCGGCAGGCCGGGCGTGTAGGCGCCGTCCATCAGCAGTCCCCAGACGTTCTCGAAGGGGACGCGACCGACGATGTCCTCGATGTCGACGCCGCGGTAGCGCAGCGCAGACCCCTCCTTGTCGGGCTCGGCGATCTCGGTCGCGAAGGCGACGACGCCTTCCAGCCCGTGGTGGATCTCGGTCATGCGCAGCTCCTAGGGTGGTGATCGGCGTGAGCGCCCCGGGCATTCTGCCCCACCCTGCCGACGCCGACCCACGCGCGTGGAGTACGCCGCCCGCCGCACGGCTCAGCCCGGCTGGCCCACCACCACCGCGATCGCGCCGTGCACGGCCGCGGACATCGCCAGGCCGACCGCCGCGCCCACCCCGGCGCCGATGACGGCGGACACCAGCACGCCGAGGGCCGCGGTCCGGATCCGGGCCGGCTCCGCGGCGAGCCACACCAGCGTGCGGGCCACCGCGACAGCGCACAGTCGCGACACCACCCAGATCACCCGGGCGGTGACCCGCGCGGCGACCACGCCGTGCCGCACGAGGGTCACCAGCGCCCGCCTCGCGCGCGTCCAGGACACCCGGCGGGACGGCGCCGCCGTCACCGGCTGGGCCACGGCGGTGCCACCCGGCCCGCCCGGCGAGAGGGGAGCCGGCGTCGTCAGCTGCGGAAGTGACGAGCGCGGCTCGGGACCCAGTCGCGGGCTCATGCGATCCGCGCGGCGGTGGTCAGGTC
>JAPSKJ010000177.1 GCA_031177735.1 Nocardioides sp. | reverse complement strand
GGTCCGTCGACCAGGGAGAGCGCCGGCAGCAGGGTGGCCAGCCGGCCGACCTCGTTGGTCTGGGTCGACCGGGCCAGGATGGTCGCCTGGATCGGGCCCTGGTCGCCCAGCAGTGCCTCGCGCAGGGCCTCGTAGGGCCCCGGCGCGGGTACTCCGTGCCAGCGTGCGGCGGCGAAGACGAGGTTGGGCTGCTGCTTGATCGGCGGGAGCTGCCCGATCCAGGCGCAGAGCTGCTCGTCCTGCGCGACGGCCGTCGCCCACGACTCGAAGCACGGCGAGTCGCCCGCCGCGTAACCGGCGAAGTCGGCGTACTGCTCGGCGACCGCGGAGTAGAGCAGCATGTCTCGAGCATGCCAGTCGCTGGTCAACCGCGGGTGGGGCGCTGGTCGTGGGCGCCCACTTCTCCTTCAACCATCGCACTTCTCGGGCGTTGCAAAGCCCGAGAAGTGCGGGAATCACCGGTTAACCGGTGATTCCGACCCCGCCTCGCCGAACCCCCGCAGCCGCGCGCGTCTCAGCCGACCGGCAGCGCGACGTAGGTGACGTCGAGGTACTCCTCGATGCCCTCGAAGCCGCCCTCGCGGCCGAAGCCCGAGGCCTTCACGCCGCCGAAGGGTGCGGCCGGGTTGGAGATCAGCCCGGTGTTGACCCCGACCATGCCGTAGGCCAGTGACTCGGCCAGCCGGATGGTGCGGTCGAGGGAGCGGGTGTAGACGTAGGAGGCCAGGCCGTACTCGGTGGCGTTGGCCCGGGTGACCGCCTCCTGCTCGGTGGCGAAGGTCGTGATCGGAGCGACGGGGCCGAAGATCTCGTGGCTGTTGATCTCCGACTCGGGGTGCACGTCGACGAGCACGGTCGGCGGGTAGAAGTGCCCGGGGCCGTCCGGTCGTGTCCCGCCGACCAGCACCCGGGCGCCGTCGTGCACCGCGTCGGTGACCAGCTGGGAGACCGACTCCACGGCGTCCTCGTCGATGAGCGGCCCGACGTCGACCCCCGCGTCCTGGCCGCGACCCACCCGCAGCGCGCCCATCCGCTCGGCGAGCTTGTCCGCGAACTCCCGGGCCACCGACTCGTGCACGAGGAAGCGGTTGGCAGCGGTGCAGGCCTCACCCATGTTGCGCATCTTGGCGACCATGGCGCCCTCGACCGCGGCGTCGAGGTCGGCGTCGTCGAAGACCAGGAACGGCGCGTTGCCGCCCAGCTCCATGGAGACCCGCTGCAGCTGGTCGGCACTCTGCCGCACCAGGATCCGGCCGACCTCGGTGGAGCCGGTGAACGACACCTTGCGCAGCCGGTCGTCGGCCATCAGCGCGGAGGAGACCTCGGCCGCCCGCGACGTCGGGATCACGTTGAGTACGCCGCCGGGCAGGCCGGCCTCCTCGAGCACCGCTGCCAGCGCGAGCATGGTCAGGGGCGTCTGCTCGGCCGGCTTGACCACCATCGTGCATCCCGCCGCGATGGCCGGCCCGATCTTGCGGGTGCCCATCGCGAGAGGGAAGTTCCACGGGGTGATGAACAGGCACGGCCCGACCGGCTTCTTCACCGTCAGCAGACGGGAGCCACCCATCGGGTTCTGCATCCAGCGACCGTGGATGCGCACCGCCTCCTCGGAGAACCACCGGAGGAACTCGTTGCCGTAGCTCACCTCCCCCTTGGCCTCGGCGATGGTCTTGCCCATCTCCAGGCTCATCAGGTGCGCGAAGTCGTCGGCGCGTGCGGCCACCAGCTCGAAGGCCCGGCGAAGGATCTCCGCCCGCTCCCGCGGAGCGGTCGCCGCCCAGTCGGCCTGCACCGCGCAGGCGGCGTCGAGGGCGTCGATGGCGTCGGAGACCGCGGCGTCGGAGATCCGCGCGATCACCGAACCGTCGGCGGGGTCGTGCACGGCGAGCTCCTCGCCGGCCTCCGCCTCCCGCCACGTGCCGCCGATGAACAGCCCGCGCTGCGCGGGCCCCAACAGATCGAGACCAGTCACGTCCTCAGCCTGCCACGCCTCGGGTGAGGCGCCGGCGTACCCAGGCGCGGGTAAAAACCCGCTGGAGGCTTTCCCATGGGATCGGCGCGCGTGGCAGGCTTGGACCGTCGACTGAGGAGGGAGCACTCACTCAATCGATCGGTCCCACGCCGACCCCATGCGGGGTGGGGCCGCCCCAGTCGTGCGGCCGGAATCCCCCCTCCGCGCCGCACGCTGGGGATCACCCGGTCGGTCCAGGGCGCCGGACGTCACCCGGACGTGTGGAGCGTGCGCGCCAGCGCGGCCCGGGAGGGGATCCCGAGCTTGCGGTAGACCCGCGAGAGGTGCCACTCGACGGCCTTGACGCTGACCTGGAGCTCCTCGGCGATCTCCCGGTTCATCAGGCCGGTGGTGGCCAGGCGTGCCACCCGCTGCTCGGCGGTGGTCAGCAGCGCGAGCGTGTCCCTGGCAAGGGGTCGGGCCTGCTCACCGGCGCGCTGGAGCAGGCGCTTGACCCGGCTGTGCAGGGGCCAGAGGTCTTCACCGGCCGCGTAGGACTCCGCCGAGCGGAGCAGGCCGAGGGCCTCGTCGGCGCGGCCGCTGAGCAGCAGCAGGCCGCCCAGGTCGGTGGCGATCTGCGCCGCCAGCCGCTGGTCCGGCGTGCTGGCTGCGGCGTCGTGCGCGCGCCGCAGGAGGACGAGCGAGGAGCCGGCGTCGACGGTGGCAAGGGCGCGCAGGGAGCGGGCCAGGAGGTGCGGAGCACCCGCCGCCTCGGCGCGGGCGACCTCCTCGCGCGCCAGGTCGAGGGCCTCGCGCCGGCGGCCCGTCGCGACCATCGCGACGGCGGCGCCGGTGCGCCACGGCACCAGGGAGGGGTCGTCGGCTCCACGGCTGGCGCCGGCCTTCAGGTAGTGCTCCAGCGCCTGCTCTTGGTCGCCCCGCGCGGCGGTGAGCTCGCCCAGGCCCAGGTGGGCGATCGTGGTGGCCACCCCGCCCTCGACCAGGTGCGGGACGAGGGCCTCGGCGGTGCGGGCTGCTTCGGCCAGGTCACCGGATGCCAGCTGGCAGGTCACCAGCAGCGAGGCCAGCTCCGCGGTCTCCACCGGGCCGAGCGGGCGGATGCCCTGGGTGTGCCGGGCCGAGGTCGCGGTGAGCAGCTGGCTCGCGGCGCGGATCCGGCCGGCGTGGACCGCCTCCCACGCGTCGGCGAGCTCGCCTCGGAAGCAGGTGGCAGGCAGGACGGGCACGCTGCGAGGTTAGGGAGAAGGCCGTGCGGCCCGCCGCGGAACCGCGCAAATGGCCGAGCCGGTCCAGTCAGCCTGTGGCGGATCGGGTCGGCGGGCGGGTGCTCAGCCCTCGAAGCACCACAGCAGCAGCTCGGTGGGCACCCCTGCCGTCACGGTCACCCCGGACTCGCCGCGGATCAGGAACGCGTCGCCCGCCTGGAGCGGGTCGGCCTCGGAGGAGCGGGTGAGCGCGCCCGAGGCGACGAAGAGGTGCTGCAGCGGAGCGTCGGGCAGCGTGACCGGCTCGCCAGCGGCGACGCGGGCGACGTGGAAGCTGCCGTTGTCGACCTCGGCGGCCCGCGTGAACGACCCGGCGGCGAAGGCGACCGGCGCGACGGCGTACGCCGGCGGCCGCTCGGTCTCGCCCGGCCGGATCCACGCCTGGACGAACCGGGTGGCCGGGGCGGCGGCCACCTCGCTGTGCTCGACCCCGGAGCCCGCGGACAGCACCGCGACCTCACCGGGCCGCACGGTGCGCGAGGTGCCCAGGGAGTCGGTGTGGGTGAGGGCGCCCGAGACCACCCAGGTGACGATGTCGAGGTCGCGGTGCGGGTGGCTGGGGAAGCCCGAGCCCGAGGCGAGCAGATGCTCGTCGTGGCACACCATCGGTCCGAAGCCGACGTTGTCGGGGTCGTAGTGCCCACCGAAGGAGAAGGTGTGCCAGGTGGCGCGTCCCGGCTGCCGGTCGGTGAAACGGGCCGTTCCTCGGCGGATCTCGACTGTCACGTCCATCATTGTGTCGTGCGGAGTTTCGGGGCCGTCCCCCAGTTGCCCCAGGGGTTCTGCTTCGGAGCGTCCACGGCGGCCTACCCCATCGAGGGCGCCACCGCGGAGGGCGGCCGCGGGGCCAGCATCTGGGACGCCTTCTCGGCCCGGCCCGGCGCGATCGTCGACGGCACCAGCGGGTCGCGGTCGATCGACCACTACCACCGCTTCAACGAGGACCTGGCGCTGCTCAAGGACCTCGGCGCCGGCGGCTACCGCTTCTCGATCTCCTGGCCGCGGGTCGTCCCCGCCGGCCGGGGCGCGGTCAACCAGCGTGGTCTCGACTTCTACGACCGCATGGTCGACGCGGTGCTCGAGGCCGGCGCCGAGCCGATGGCGACGCTCTACCACTGGGACCTGCCGCTGGCGCTCCAGGAGGACGGCGGCTGGCTCAACCCGGCGACCGTCCAGGCGTTCGCCGAGTACGCCGCCGTCGTGGCCGACCGGCTCGCCGACCGGGTCGCGCACTGGGTGCCGGTGGCCGAGCCCAGCACCCACACGATCCTCGGGCACGGCACCGGCACGCACGCCCCCGGCCTGAAGCTGCTCTTCGACTGCCTGCCGGTCGCCCACCACCTGCTGCTGGCGCACGGGCGCGCGGCCATCGAGCTGCGCCACGCCGGAGCGCCGAGCGTCGGTTGCGCCAACAACCACGCGCCGATGTGGCCCGCCTCCGACGACGCGGCCGACGTCGGCGCCACCAAGCTCTTCGACGCGCTGTGGAACGGCATGTACCTCGAGCCGATGCTGCTCGGGCGCTACCCGGTCGACCTGGCCCCGCTGCTGGAGGACATCGTCCAGCCCGGCGACATGGCCACCATCCGCCAGCCGCTGGACTTCTACGGCGTCAACTACTACAGCCCGCTGCGGATCGCCGCCGCCGACGAGGACGCCGACGCACCGTTCCGCCTGGTCGAGGTGCTGGGCCGACCGGTCACCGAGGCGGGCTGGTCGATCGTGCCCGACGCCCTGCGCGAGTGGCTGATCCTCACCCGTGCCCGCTTCCGTGCCGCACTGCCGCCGCTGGTGATCACCGAGACCGGCGCCGCCTACGGCACCGGCCCGGACGAGGCGGGGGTCGTCGACGACCAGCTCCGGATCGACTTCCTGCAGGCTCACCTGGAGGCGGTGGCGGCTGCTGTCGAGCGGGGCGTGGACGTGCGCGGCTTCTACGCCTGGTCGCTGCTCGACGGATTCGAGTGGGACAACGGCCTGCGCTCCCGTTACGGGCTCGTCCACGTCGACTTCGACACGCTCGCGCGCACGCCGAAGCGCTCCTTCGAGTGGTACGCCCACGTCATCGCCGGTCAGCAGCACGACGACAGCCGCTGAGCCCCGCGGCCCTCGCGCCGGGCCGG
>JAPSKJ010000009.1 GCA_031177735.1 Nocardioides sp. | reverse complement strand
CGTCGATCGTGCGGAACGGCGAGTCGCCGGGCACCAGCACGCCCTCCTGCTCCTCGATCAGCTGCGCGAGCGGGGTGGCGTCGTGGGGGCGGGCGTCGACACCGAAGGAGTACGTCGACCCGACCACGCCGAGGCCGAGCGTCATCATCAGCCGCTCGTTGCCCTCCTCGCCCATCAGCCGCGACATGGCGACGGACCCGCCGGCGCCGAGGATGTTGGTGACCTGGAAGTCACCGCCCGTCACGCCCTCCCGCTCGAGCACGCCGACGGCGGCTCGCCCGGTCTGGTCGTAGCCGCCACCGGGGCTGTTGGGGATCCACATGTCGAGGTCGGCGGAGTCGTCGCCGCGGGTGACCCCGCAGGCGGACACGAGCACGACCGCCGCGGCCAGCGCGATGCCGCGGACCCAGCGACTCCACGAGCGCGGGTCGGGGCGCGACCGGTCGGGCGGGGCGGATGTCTTCGTCGACACCGATGCCTCCAGACTTGTTCGGGAACGGATGCGAAGCGGACAGCACCTAGTCACCGCCGCTGTGGCGATCGTCACGTCTCCTGGTCGTCCCGGTCACTATTAGGCAACCAAAGGAGGTTGTGGACGTTGTGGTCACGCGCCGTCACGCTCCCCGGCCGGCGCCACCTCACCCTGGCCGGGCAGTTCCTGCTGTTGCAGCTGGCGGTGCTGGCCCTCGTGGTGGTGGTGACCAGCATCGTCTCGGTGCGGCAGAGCGACGCCGACTTCCGCGACTCACGCGAGTCCCGGCTGCGCGCGACCGCGGAGAGCCTGGCCGGCATCCCCGCCGTCCAGGACGGCCTGGCCCGCGGCCTGGAGCGGCGGGCCCTCGCCTTCTACCTGCAGACCGCTCGCGACAACGCCGGCGCGAGCGACGTCTACCTCGCTGAGGAGGCCGGCCTCGTGCTCGCGGCGACCGACCCGACCCGCGAGGGCGAGCGGGTGGACCTGCTCGGCGACGCCGCGCGAGCGTGGGCGGGCGACATCGACGACGTCGGCGGACGGGCGATCGCCGCGCAGGTGCCGGTCTACGGTCCGGCGGCTCCCGACCCGACCGTGGGTGAGAGCCCGGGCCTGGTGGGCGTCGTCGTGGTCACCGAGTCCTACCCACCGCTGACCGAGCGGCTCGCCAACGTGAGCGCCGACGTCCTGGCGGTGCTCGGCAGCGGGCTCGCCCTCGGGCTGCTCGGCTCCTGGCTGCTGGCCCGGCTGATCAAGCGGCGCACCCGCGGCCTGGAGCCGGCCGAGATCGCTGCGCTGGCCGACCACCGCGAGGGCCTGCTGCGCTCCATCCGCGAGGGCGTCGTGGCGGTGAGCGACGAGGGCCGGGTGACCTTGATGAGCGACAGCGCCCGCATCCTGCTCGGGCTGAGCCAGGACCCCACCGGCAGCCGACTCGACGACCTCCCGCTCGAGCCGGGCGTCGGGAGCCTCCTGCGCGGGCCCGACGAGGTCCACGACGCCGTGCTCGTCACCGGCGACCGGGTGCTGGTGCTCAACCGCAACCGGGTGGTGCACGACGGCCGCCCGGCCGGCACCGTCACCACGCTGCGCGACCGCACCGAGCTGCTGACCCTGCAGAGCGAGCTGAACACGCGGCAGCGGATCACCGACACGCTGCGAGCGCAGACCCACGAGTTCAGCAACCACCTCCACACCATCTCCGGGTTGATCCAGCTGCAGGAGTACGACGAGGTGGCGCGCTTCGTCGACGGCCTGACCCGCCGCCGCGCCGAGCTGAGCGACTTCGTGACCGCGCGCATCGACGACCCGCCGGTGGCGGCGCTGCTGATCGCCAAGGCGAGCGTCGCCGCCGAGCGCAGCGTCCAGCTCGACCTCGACCCGGCCAGCGCGCTGCCGCGGCTGGACGCCGACGTCTCCGCCGACGTGGGCACGGTGGTCGGCAACCTGGTCGACAACGCCATCGACGCGGCGTACTCCGGACCGACCCGGCCCGCCCGCGTGGTCGTCCGTCTCGACGTCGACGGGCGCGACGCCGTCGTCCGGGTCGCCGACACCGGTCCGGGGGTGCCCCCGGACCGGGTCGAGGAGCTGTTCCGGCGGGGCTACAGCACCAAGCCGGCCGACGCCGCCGGCCGCGGTGTGGGGCTCGCGCTGGTCGAGGTGCTCTCCGTCGGGCGGGGCGGGTCGGTGGCCGTGCACAATGACGACACGCTCGGCGGCGCCGTCTTCACGGTCCGCCTGCCGCTCACGCCGTGGGCGGCGCGCACCACGCACGAGGAGGCACGGGAGTGATGCTCGACGTCCTCGTCGTCGACGACGACTTCATGGTCGCCTCGATCCACACCCGCTTCGTCGAGCGGGTCGGCGGCTTCCGCGTCGTCGGCACGGCGGCCACCGGCGAGCACGCCCTGGCCGAGGTCGAGCGTCTCTCCCCCGACCTGCTCCTGCTCGACGTGCACCTGCCCGACATCAGCGGCATCGAGGTGCTGCGCAGGCTGCGCGCGGCGGGCAACGACCTCGGGGTCGTCGTCATCACCGCGGCCCGCGAGGCAGACACCGTGCGCGCTGCGGCGGCCGGGGGTGCAGCGCACTATCTGGTCAAGCCGTTCGCCTTCGAGGACCTCGCCGAGCGGCTGGAGTCGTTTCGCCGTGCGCACCAGGCGCTCGCCGGCGTGCAGCAGGCCGACCAGGCCCACATCGATGCGGTGTTCGCGCCGCGGGCAGCCGGCCGCGAGCAGCTGCCCAAGGGGCTGAGCCAGGAGACCGCCAACGCGGTGCTGGCCGCGCTCGAGGCGGCCGAGGAGCTCAGCGCGTCGGGCTGCGCCGAGGCCGTCGGCATCAGCCGGGTCAGCGCGCGTCGCTACCTCGAGCACTTCACCGACGTGGGCCGGACCGCCGTGCGCCTCAACTACGGCACGGCGGGCCGGCCCGAGCGTCGCTACCGGCTCAGCGGGCGGTGAACGACTTCTGCGCCGTCTCGCCGGTGGTGCCCAGGGGCTCGGCCTTCGCACCGTCGACGGAGACCGTCAGCGACCCGTCGCTGGACTGCACCCGGATCGGCGGGGAGACCTTCAGCGCCTTGGTCTGACCGAAGGCGAGGTCGCCGGTGAACACGATGTCACCCTTGGCGTCGCGGACCACCACGTGCGCGCCGCCGCCCGCTGCGGTGAGCTGCACCGGCACCGGCGCCGCGACCTTGCCGTAGGGGTTGGTGGCCCCGCCCGAGCCGTTGCTCAGGCTGGCGACCTCCGGGGTGGGGGTGGTCGAGCCGTCCATCACCAGCCGGGCGATCGACCAGGCGAGCACCAGCGCCATCACCGCGGCGACCAGCACCGACCAGTTCGGACCGCCGCGCATGCGGCGGATGGTGCCGTTGGCGCCGGTGGCGAGCTCGGCCTCGAAGACCGCGCGCGGGTCGACGGGGGCGTCGGCATAGCGCTCGTCGTACGCCGCCAGCAGCGGCGCCACGTCGATGGCCAGCACCCGGGCGAGGGTGCGCAGGTGGCCGCGGGCGTAGAAGTCGCCGCCGCACGGCGCGAAGTCGTCGACCTCGATCGACTCGATGACGTGCGGACGGATCCGGGTGCGCTCGGCCAGCTGGTCGACGCTCAGCCCGAGCCGGGTGCGCGCCGCCGCCAGCTCCGGGCCGATCACGGGGTCGGGGGCCGGCTCGGCGTCGTCCTCGACGACGATCGGCGCCACCGGCTCACCGGGCTTGGCGATGGGGCTGACGCCGTCGGGCCACTCGCCGGCGTCGGGGCCTCGACGCAGCTCATCGGCCTCCGGCAGGTCGGACCGCTCGCGGTCGGTCTCGGCGGGGTCGAGCTTGAGGGCGTTGGAGCCATGGGTGAGGTCGCGGGTCAGGTCGGCCCGCACCGCGGTCACCGGCTCGCGCAGCGGGCTCGGGCTCGGGCTCGCGAACAGGCGGGGCCGCTCGCGTGGTGCGGTGTCCTCGCGCTCCGGGTCCACCGCCGGGTCCACATGGCCAGCGCCCCGGTCCGCATCGGTGCTCGGACCGGCGGGCACGGCCGCGCGCTCAGCGGTGTCGCTGATCGCGAACCGCTCGTCGGTGACCTCGTCGTGGCCGTCGCCCTCGTCGTTCGAGGCGGCGGCATCGACGTCGTCCTCCGCCAGGGAGGGGTCGATCTCGACGATCGTGGCGCGCGCGCCGGCCAGCCGGGCGAGCCGGCTGGTCAGGTCGCGGCTGCCGCCGACGACGAGCGTGGTGAGCCCGAGCGGCACGGCGAAGGGCGCGCCGTAGAGACGCGTGGCGATCCGGGCGTGCAGGGACGCCGACCGGGTCAGGGCGGACTCGTGCGCCTCGGGGTCGGCGGGGAGCACCACCAGCCGTCCGTCGCGGAGCATGCCGCCGCGCGGGAGGTGCTCGACCTCGTCGACCTCGTGCCACGGGATGCCGCGCCAGTCACGGCCGAGGCGGAGCCGCACGCCCTGGTCGTCGGCGAGCAGCACCGGGGTGCGGGCGTCGCGGGCGGCCCACAGCCAGGCGACGCCGACCGCGAGCAGCACCAGCCCCAGGATCAGGTCGAGGGCGCCGTCGCGCCGCAGCAGGAACGCCACCGCCAGCAGCCCCGCGAGCCCACCGAGCACGAGCGCGAGACGGCCGTTGCGGCGTACCTCGACCGTGGGAACCGCCGTCAGCTGGGACATTGCCTGGGTCACCTGGATCTCGCTCACATCTCCCCCTGGATAACCGCGATCACGCTGTCGAGCTCATCGGGCTTCACCAGCACGTCACGCGCCTTGGAGCCCTCACTGGGACCGACCACACCACGGCTCTCGAGGATGTCCATGAGGCGGCCGGCCTTGGCGAAGCCCACCCGCAGCTTGCGCTGCAGCATCGAGGTGGACCCGAACTGGGTCGAGACCACGAGCTCGATGGCCTGGACGACCAGGTCCATGTCGTCGCCGATGTCGTCGTCGAGGACCTTCTTGCTCTCCGCCGGGGCGGTGACGTCCTCGCGGTAGGACGGCTGCAGCTGCTCCTTGCACTGCTTGACCACCTGGGCGATCTCCGCCTCGCTGACCCACGACCCCTGGACACGGATGGGCTTCGACGCACCCATCGGCAGGAACAGCCCGTCACCCTGCCCGACCAGCTTCTCGGCGCCTGGCTGGTCGAGGATGACGCGGCTGTCGGTGGCGCTGGAGGTGGCGAAGGCGAGCCGCGAGGGCACGTTGGCCTTGATCAGGCCGGTGACCACGTCGACCGACGGACGCTGCGTGGCGAGCACGAGGTGGATCCCGGCGGCACGCGCCAGCTGGGTGATGCGCACCACCGAGTCCTCGACATCGCGCGGGGCGACCATCATCAGGTCAGCCAGCTCGTCGACGATGACCAGCAGGTAGGGGTAGGGCGCCAGCTCGCGCTCGCTGCCCGGAGGCAGCTCGACCTTGCCCGCACGCACCGCCTTGTTGAAGTCGTCGACGTGGCGGAAGCCGAAGTTGGCCAGGTCGTCGTAGCGCAGGTCCATCTCGCGCACGACCCAGGCGAGCGCCTCGGCCGCCTTCTTCGGGTTGGTGATGATCGGCGTGATCAGGTGCGGGACGCCCTCGTAGGCGTTGAGCTCCACCCGCTTGGGGTCGACCATGATCATCCGCACCTCGTCGGGCGTGGCGCGCATCAGGATCGAGGTGATCAGCGAGTTGATGAAGCTCGACTTACCCGAGCCGGTGGCGCCGGCGACGAGCAGGTGCGGCATCTTCGCCATGTTGGCGACCACGAAGCCGCCCTCGACGTCCTTGCCGACGCCGGTGACCATCGGGTGGTGGTCGCTGCGCGCGACGTTGCTGCGCAGCACGTCGCCCAGCGTGACGATCTCCTTGTCGACGTTGGGGATCTCCACGCCCACCGCCGACTTGCCCGGGATGGGGCTCAGGATCCGCACGTCGGCGCTGGCGACGGCGTAGGCGATGTTCTTCTGGATGTTGGTGATCTTCTCGACCTTGACGCCGGGGCCGAGCTCGACGACGTAGCGGGTGACCGTCGGGCCACGGGTGTAGCCGGTGACCTGGGCGTCGATCGAGAACTCGTCGAGCACGCCCTGCAACCGGGCGACGACCTCGTCGCTGGCCTTGGTGCGTGCCTTGTGCGGCGAGCCGGGCTTGAGCACGTCGCCGGAGGGCAACGTGTAGGTGACGTCACCGGAGAGCATCAGCTGCTCGACGCGCTGCGGCAGCTCGGCGTGCGGCGGGGGCTCGAGCTCGCCCTTCTCCTCCACCGCGGCGGGCACCTTGGGCAGCCGCGGGTTGGTGCGCGTGCCCGCGGTCGGGGCTGCCTCAGCCTCTGCGACGGGCTCGGTCGGCTCGGGATCGGCGAACAGGTCGATGCCGACGTCGCCGGTGCCCTCCTCGAGGGCGATGTCGAGCGCGTCCTTCTTGCGGCGGCGCGAGGACTTGCGGGGGCTGTCGGGCAGCAGCGGGCTGTCGTAGGCCGGGTCGCCCATCTCGGGGTCGATGAAGCTGTCGTCGTCGCGACCGCGGGCGAGGATCGGCTCGCCGTCCTCGTCGTAGTCGACGTGGCGGCCCAGGGCCCGGTCGCGCATCTCGGCCAGGCGCGCCGGCACCTGGTAGAGCGGCGTCCCGGTGATCACCAGGACCCCGAAGAACGCCAGCAGCAGCAGGAGCGGGACGACGACGTACGCCGACCGGAGCAGGTCGAGCAGCAGCGAGGACACCACGAAGCCGACCGCGCCACCGGCCGTGCGCAGCGGGGTGGCGTCACCGGCGACGGGCTGCGGGCTGCCGTTGGCGATGTGCACCAGGCCGAGCACGCCGAGCGCGAGCGCGGTCCATCCGATCGCCTGGCGACCGGCGGGTCCGTTGTGGACCGGGTCGCGCAGGGTGCGGGCGCCGACGAAGACGAGGGCGAGCGGCACGAGCCAGGCGACCTTGCCGACGGTGCCCTCGACCGCTGCGCGCACGACGTCGAAGGCCTGCCCGCCGAGCTGGAACCAGACGCCGGCGGCGACGACGACGGCGAGACCGAGCAGCAGCAGGCCGATCCCGTCGCGGCGGTGCTCGGGGTCGAGGTCGCGCGCTCCGTGTCCGATGCCGCGAGCGACCGCGCCGACACCGTGCGCGACGCCGAGCCAGAGCGCGGCCAGCCCGCGGAAGAGCGCGCCCAGGGCGACGGCGACCGGGTTGGAGCCGGTCCGCACGGCCCGCGGCGCCGGGCGGCGTGCCGCGGTCTTGGCGGTGCTCCTCCCCTTGGCGGCGGGCTTGCCCTTCGCGGCGGTCTTGCCGCGTGCGGGCGCGGCCTTGGACCGGGCGCGGGTGGTGGTCGCGGGCCGGGTGCCGGTACTCCGTGGTCGGGTGCTCGACGTGCCGTTTCCGGACGCGCTCGTGCTCCGCGACCCCGGCGGGGAAGACGTACGGGTCGCCATGCCACCAACCTAGGCGATCGTCACACCAGCCACACGCATCACAGGGTGGTGTGTCGGCGACCGTCGCGCGCCCCCGGCCGCCAGCGCAGCGGGGCGGAGAGGGAGACCTTCTCGGCCCGTTACCTGGTAACCGGCAATTTTCCTTTGCCTATGGACCCTCCGCCGAAAACCGGCCTAGTGTGCCGAGACCGCGTGCCGCCCGTTCGGACTTGTTCCAATCCCCCGCACGCGTTCTTTTTCGGGCAGAGGAGACACAGTGAAACTGATCAAGCAGGGCCTGTGCCTTGCACTTCTCGGGACCGGCTTGGCCGTGCTCCCCAGCGCCACCGCAGGCGCCGCACCTGACCGCCCCTCCATCGTCGAGCGCATGCGCGCCGACGCCGACACGCGCGTCCAGTTCAGCAGGACTCCGTCCACGGGAAAGGTCGGGTGGGCGCGCACCACCGGCGACCTGCTGCCCTCGGTCAAGGCCGACACCCGGACCGAGGCGGCTGCCAAGGCGGATCGCTACCTCGACGAGTACGCCGCCGCCTTCGGTGCCGCCGCGTCGCAGCTCCAGCGCACAGACGACGTCGCCGCCGACCGCACCGGGTGGACGTTCACATACGAGCAGTCCTACCGGGGCGTGCCGGTCTTCGGCGCCGAGCTGCACGCCCACGTCAACCGAGCGGGCGACCTCACCACGGTCAACGGTTTCGCCGCCCCTGATCTCTCGCTCGACGTCTCCCCGCGCGTGTCGAAGGCGCAGGCCGAGCAGCGTGCGCTCGACATGGTGCAGGCGCAGCCGGCGGGGTACGAGCCCGGCACAGCACCGGAGTACACCGACGGGCTCCAGGTCCGCTCGAGCGAGCTGATGGTCTACCGGATGGGGATCACGCGCGGCATCGAGGGTCCAGCCCGGCTCGCATGGGTCGTGGAGGTCTGGAACCAGGCCACCATCCGGGAGACGGTCATCCTCGACGCCCACACGAACAAGGAGCTCAACCGCTGGTCGATGATGGCCCACGCGCTCGACCGCGAGCTCTACGAGGCCTCGCTCAACGACAACGGCACCCCGGACGAGCCCTCTGACGACACCGTCGAAGGTCTGGACGAGCCCGTCTGGACCGAGGGCGACCCGTTCCCCGGCACCCTCGACGAGGACCAGCAGAACGAGGTGCTGGGCGCGGGCGAGACCTACTGGATGTTCCGCAACACCTTCGGCTACAACTCGTGGGACGGCACGGGGGGCAAGATGATCACGGTCAACAACGACCCGCGCATCGACTGCCCCAACGCCAACTGGAACGGCGTCACGACCAACTACTGCTCCGGTGTCACCGGTGACGACACCGTCGCGCACGAGTGGGGTCACGCCTACACCGAGTCGACCTCCGGCCTGATCTACCAGTGGCAGGCGGGCGCCATGAACGAGGCCTACTCCGACATCTGGGGCGAGACCGTCGACATGCTCAACGCCCGGCACAACGAGACCGTCGTCGAGATCGGCGGCGTCCCGACCACCGTGGGAGAGGAGGAGCACCGGAGTGACTCCGGCGCCTGCTCCATCGCCTCTCCCGGCGACCTCACCTTCGTCATCAACAGTCCGGCGGAGGTGGCCGGCCCGTGCGACGTGGTGAAGCCAGCGTGGTCGAAGTCCTTCGGCGACACCGGCCTCACCACCGACGTCGTGGTCGGCATCGATGAGGCGAACGAGGCCGGCCCCAGCACGACCGACGGCTGCACCGAGTTCTCGAACGCCGCCGCGTTCGCCGACAAGTTCGTCTTCGTCGACCGCGGCACCTGCACGTTCCAGGAGAAGATCGACAACGCGAAGGCCTCCGGCGCACTGGGCCTGGTGCTCGGCAACAACCAGCCGGGGCTGGTCAGTCCCTCCGGCACGGTGGAAAACTTCTACGGCGCCTCGGTCAGCCAGGCAGACGGCACCCGGATCAAGTCGGCCGGCACCGTCAACGTCACCATCCGAGAGAGCCTGGACGGACGCGACAACACCGCCCGCTGGCTCTCCGGCGAGGACGACCCGGCCTTCGGCGGTGCGATCCGCGACATGTGGAACCCGACCTGCTACGGCGACCCGGGCAGGGTCTCCGACGCCGAGTACCACTGCGGCGCCGATGACGCCGGCGGGGTCCACTCCAACTCGGGTGTCGTCAACCGCACGTTCGCGATCCTCGTCGACGGACTTCCCGAGGCCGGCGTGACGGCGATCGGGCTCGACAAGGCGGCCTGGCTGTTCTGGTACTCCCAGTTCCACCTGCTGACGCCGACGTCCTACTTCCCCGACCTGGCCAACTCCCTCGAGACCGCCTGCACGGAGCTGACTGGGCAGGACATCGAGCGGGTCACGCTCGGGAACCCCCAGGACCCGGACGGCTCGGACGGGGCCGCCACCCCCGAGGTGATCGACGGTGGCATGACCCCGGCCGACTGTGCTTCGGTGACCGCCGCCATCGCCGAGACGGAGCTGCGTACCGACCCGACGGAGCAGTGCGGTTGGGGCCCGCTGCTGCGCCCCGGGGCCCCGGCCCTGGAATGCGGCGCTGGCACGACGACGCAGACCGCGTTCTCCGAGGACTTCGAGGGCGCCGACCCGCTCGCCGGGTGGACGCAGGACGAGGACATGGTCTTCGCCGACACGGAGACCTTCCCGTTCGTCCCGGTCTCCGGCAGCGACGCGCACGGTCACGACAGCACCGCGGTGTTCTCGCCTGCCCCGGCCTACGGCGCGTGTGACAAGGGGCCGAACGACATCACCGGCCGCAGCAGCCTGATCAGCCCGGCGATCGTGGTGCCAGGAGGCCAGACCCCCAGGCTTTCGTTCGACCACTACGTCGCCACGGAGGCGGGGTATGACGGCGCGAACGTCAAGGTGAGCGTCAATGGTGGTCCGTTCCAGGTGATCGCGCCGGAGGCCTACCTCTACAACGGCCCCGAGGGCATCCTCGACCCCCAGCAGGGACCGATGGGTGGTGAGCCGGCCTGGACCGGGACCGACGCCGGTCAGCTCACCGGATCGTGGGGCACCTCGATCGTGGACCTGACGAAGGTCGCCCCCGCGGGCACCAGCGTCCGCTTCCGGTTCGACCTCGGGCGCGACGGATGCGGCGGCGTCGACGGCTGGTACATCGACAACGTCACGGTGGCGTCCTGTGTCAACGCACCGCCGCCAGCGCCCGTCGCGTCGACGGTGACGGCGACGCCGACCGCCTCCAAGGTCAGAGGGAAGAAGTTCACCGTGGTCGTCTCGGCGCGCACGGCGAACGGACCGGTTGGCGGCCCCGTCTCGATCCTGCGCAAGGGCAAGATCGTCGAGCAGGCCACACTCCCGTCGACCGGCACGGGCATCATCAAGGTCAAGGGCAGGTTCCCGAAGGGCAAGCAGACCTTCACCGTCCGCTACCTCGGCACCACCGGGGTGGCCCTGAGCGAGACGACCTTCACGCTGAAGGTGGTCAAGAAGGGCGACAAGGGCAGAAAGGGCAAGAAGAACCGGCGCTGACGGCCGCAACGCACCACCCGAGGCCCCGCCGGAGCTCACGACTCCGGCGGGGTCTCGTGCGTTCTGCGCGATCGAAGTGACCCACTGGTCACATAGCACCCGGTCCGGCATGCTTCCGCCATGGTCGAAGTCGCCGCTCTCGGGTCGCTCACCGGCGTCGTCGCGGTGGCCAACTGGTGGTCGGTGGCCACCTCCCGCTTCACCGTCGAGTGGTGGACGAAGCTGCTCACCATGGTCGCGCTGCTCGCGACCGCCATGGGTGCGGGCGCGCTGTCGACCACGCCCGGCCGCTGGCTGCTGGTCGCGCTGTTCTTCGGCCTGCTCGGCGACCTGGCGCTGCTGGGCGACACGGTGCCGAGGTTCCTCTCCGGCGTGGCGGCGTTCCTCGTCGGGCACCTGGCGTACGTCGCCTGCTTCGCCACGCTCGGGCTCCCCTCCCCCGCCTGGGCATGGGCCGGGGTCGCGGTCCTCGCGGTGATCCTGTTTGCCAGTCGCCGGGTCGTGCCGTCGGCCTGGCGGGTCGCCGGCCCGTCGGTGGCGGTGCCGCTGGCGGCGTACTCCCTCGTGATCGGCGCCATGCTGGTCATCGCCTGGCTCACCGGCCTGTGGGCGGTGGCCGCGGGCGCGACGATCTTCGTCATCAGCGACACGATCATCGCGCTCGCCCTCGCCCGGGACGGCTTCGAGCGGCCGCGCGGCAGCGACCACGTGGCGGTGATGGTGACCTACCACGTCGGGCAGGCGCTCATCGTGGCCGGCGTCCTCCTCGCCGCCGGCTGAGTCGCCCGTCGGGCGGAGGATCAGGCCTCGAGGACGACCGGGATGATCATCGGGCGCCGGCGGTGGGTGTCGGAGACCCACCGGCCGATGACGCGGCGCACGGTCTGCTGCAGCTGGTAGGTGTCGGTGCTGCCCTCGGCGATGACCCGGTTGAGGGCGTCCACGATCGGCTGCTTCACCTCGTCGAAGGCGTTCACGTCCCAGGCGTTGCCGCGGGCGTGGATCTCGGGCCCGGCAGAGACCTTCCCGCTGACCGAGTCGACCACGACGATGACCGAGATGAAGCCCTCCTCGCCCAGGATGCGACGGTCCTTCAGGTCGCTCTCGGTGATGTCGCCGACCGAGGAGCCGTCCACGAAGACGTAGCCGCAGTCGACCTTGCCGGCGATCTCGGCCTTGCCGTCGACCAGGTCGACGACCACGCCGTCCTCGGCGATCACCACGTTGTCGACGCCGACCGCGCGGGCCAGGTCACCGTTGGCGAGCAGGTGCCGAATCTCGCCGTGCACCGGCATGACGTTGCGCGGCCGGACGATGTTGTAGCAGTAGAGCAGCTCGCCGGCGCTGGCGTGCCCGCTGACGTGGACCAGGGCGTTGCCCTTGTGCACCACGCGAGCGCCCCAGCGGGCGAGGCCGTTGATGACCCGGTAGACGGCGTTCTCGTTGCCCGGGATCAGGCTGGAGGCGAGCACCACCGTGTCGCCCTCCTCCAGGTGCACAAAGCTGTGGCTGCGCTGAGCGATCCGCGACAGCGCGGACAGCGGCTCCCCCTGGGAGCCGGTCGAGATCAGCACCTGCCGCTCGGGCGGCAGGTCGGCGAGCTGCTTGGCGTCGACGAGGACCCCGTCGGGCACGTTGAGGTAGCCCAGGTCGGAGGCGATCTGCATGTTGCGGACCATCGAGCGGCCGACGTAGCCGACCTTGCGGCCGTGTGCGACCGCGGTGTCGAGGATCTGCTGGACCCGGTGCACGTGGGAGGCGAAGCAGGCCACGATGATGCGCTGCTTGGACTCGCGGAAGACCTCCTCCAGCACCGGGGTGATCTTCTTCTCGGTGGTGGTGAAGCCGGGGACCTCGGCGTTGGTGGAGTCGACCAGGAACAGGTCGACGCCCTCCTCGCCGAGCCGGGCGAAGGTGCGCAGGTCGGTGATCCGGCCGTCGAGCGGCAGCTGGTCCATCTTGAAGTCACCGGTGTGCAGCACCAGGCCGGCACCGGTGCGGATCGCGACGGCCAGCGCGTCGGGGATGGAGTGGTTGACCGCGACGAACTCCAGGTCGAAGGGGCCGAAGCTGATCCGGTCGCCCTCCTTCACCACGTGCTGCACGGTGTGCTTGAGGCGGTGCTCGCGCAGCTTGCTGCCGAGCAGTCCGAGGGTGAGCTTGGAGCCGACGAGAGGGATGTTGTCGCGCTCGCGGAGGAGGTACGGCGTCGCGCCGATGTGGTCCTCGTGCCCGTGGGTGAGCACCAGCGCCTCGACGGCGTCGAGGCGGTCACGGATCGGGCCGAAGTCGGGGAGGATCAGGTCCACGCCGGGGTGGTGGTCCTCGGGGAAGAGGACACCGCAGTCGACGATGAGCAGCCGGCCGTCGTACTCGAAGACGGTCATGTTGCGGCCGACCTCGCCGAGCCCCCCGAGGGGAATGACCCTCAGTCCCCCCTTCGGCAGCGGTTGCGGCGCGGAGAGCTCAGGGTGCGGGTGGGACATGTAGTTCCTGTTCGTCAGAGAAGGCCGGCTGCGACGAGGCCGGCGCGCAGCGCGGCGAGCTCGTCGTCGTCGAGCGCGCACAGCGGCGAGCGGACGACGCGGTTGTCGAGGACACCCAGCAGCTGCAGCGCGGCCTTCGCGGTGGTGGCTCCGTAGTTGGGGACGCCCATGATGGCGTCGATCGCGGGGAGCATCCGCGCGTAGGTCTGTCGGGCGGTGGCCAGGTCACCGGCGGCCATGGCGTCGACCATGGTCCGGAGCTGGTCACCCGCGGCGTGGCCGGCGACCGAGACGACGCCGACGGCGCCGTGGGCCAGCCAGGCCAGGTTGAGCGCGTCGTCACCGGAGTAGACGGCGTAGCCGAGGTCGACCAGTCGGCTGCCGCGTGCCAGGTCGCCGGTGGCGTCCTTGACGGCGACGACGGTGTCCCAGCCGATGGCCTCGCGGTAGACGTCGTAGCTGATCGCGGTGCCGGTGCGGCCGGGCACGTCGTAGAGCATCACGGGCACGCCGGTCGCCGAGGCGACCTGGCGGAAGTGCTCGAGGATGCCGCGCTGGGCCGGCTTGCTGTAGTAGGGCGTCACCAGCAGCAGCCCGTCGGCTCCGACCTTCTCGGCCTGGGCGGCGAGCTCCAGCGAGGTGCGGGTGTCGTTGGTGCCGACCCCGGCGACGACCTTCACCCGGTCGCCGACCGCGTCCTTGACCGCGGCGAGCGTCTCGGCGTCCTCCGCGACGGTCGTCGTGGCCGACTCCCCCGTCGTCCCGGAGACGACGATGCCGTCGTGCCCGTGCTCGACCAGGTGCCTCGCCACCCGCTGGACCGCGTCGAGGTCGACCGCGCCGTCGGAGGTGAACGGAGTGACCATGGCGGTCAGGACGGTCCCGAACGGTGCAGCGGCGCTCATGGGCCCAGCCTATCGCTCGTCCCAGGCGCCGACGGGCACCGCGCTCCTGGCTGCGAGCTCAGGAGCGCCGTCGGCTCGACCGGATCACCGGGCGCGCAGGCGCGGAGCACCGGTTCGCGAGCCGACTCAGGCGCGCGACTCGCGCGCGGCGAGCGCGATCATCGCCAGACCGATCGCCAGCACCCCGAGCGCCAGCACCCACTCGCCGGCCACCGCCGCCGCGATCGCCGCGACCACGTCGAGCACGGCTGCCGCCGTCCACGCGGACTTTCGAGTCATCACAGGATCCTCTCGGCGCTCTTTACCTTCCTGGCGGCGCCGTACCCACTCGCCGCACAACCATGAGCACCACTCGCCGTCCGCCCGCCCGTCCTGGCCCGGCTGGTGTGGCGGTGGACGCGAGGTCCCCGCGCCCGTGGGACGCGGGGACCCGGTCGGCCGGCTCCCGCCCGAAGCTGGCGGTCAGGAGCGAGCGGCGGCGAGGGTGGCCAGCAAGGCGTCGTACGCCGGCTTGCGCTCGAAGTCCTCGGTCATCACCGTTGCCGACCCCTCGGTGGGGAAGAACACCGGCACCCAGGAGTACTTGTCGGTGAACCCCCACAGCGTGAAGGAGTCACAACCCTCGACCGCCAGGCACGCCTCGAGGAACCGCTGGTAGTAGTCCGCCTGCTGGGCGAGCTGCGCGGGCGTAGGCGACGCGCCGGCGGCCGGGAGGTCCATGCGGACGTCGAGCTCGGTCACCGCGGTGGACAGACCCAGGTCGGAGAACCGCTGCAGGTTGGCCTGCAGGTCCCCCGGGAAGCCGTAGCGGGTGCTCAGGTGGCCCTGCACGGAGAAGCCGTGCACCGGCACGCCGTCGGCGAGGAGCTGCTGGACGAGGGCGTAGTAGGCGTTGCTCTTGGGTCCGATGCTCTCGACGTTGTAGTCGTTGAAGAAGAGCAGCGCGTCGGGGTCCGCTTCGTGGGCCCACCGGAACGCGTCGGCGATGATCCCCGCGCCGAGCTCGCGGATCCAGATGTTGTCGGTGGTCCGCAGGTTGCCCGCGTCGTCGAAGATCTCGTTCGCGACGTCCCACTGGTCGATCTGACCGGCGTAGCGTCCGACCACGGTGGTGATGTGGTCGCGCAGGATCGCGCGCAGCTCCTCGGCGGTGAAGTCGCCCTGCTCGAGCCAGGCGGGATTCTGGCTGTGCCACAACAGGGTGTGTCCGCGCACCTGCTGACCGTGCTGCCGTGCGAACTTCACGATCGCGTCGGCAGGAGCGAAGTTGTAGGTGTCCTGCTCGGGGTGGATGAACTCCCACTTCATCTGGTTCTCCGGGGAGACCGAGCTGAACTCCTTGCCCACGAGGTGGCGGTAGCGCCGGTCGTTGGGGAACGGGTCGGGGTAGGGCATGTCGAGGTGGTGCCCGCCGCCGGCCACCGCGGTGCCGATGACGAAGCCGTCCGGCGCGGCCTGCCGGAGCGTCTTGGGCTGCCAGCCGGCCGCCGCACCGGATGGTCCGTCGGGCTTGGCGACGGCGGGTGCGCCGCCGAGCAGGCCGACGGGGAGGACGAAGGCGGTCGCGAGCGTCGCGACGCCGAGCAGGGACTTCTTCAGGTTGTGCACCGAGAGCCTCCGAGATGTGTCAGGGGTGATAGCAATCGTTGTCGATAACGATTTACTGGTGACGGCGATCACATTAGGGACACCGATGCGGAGAAAGCAACAGGCCGGCCGCCCTTGTCGGGACGGCCGGCCTGGACCGACGGACGCGGGTCGCTCAGACCCGCGGCATCACCTCGCCGGCGATGAGGCGCAGGTGGTCGAGGTCGCTCAGGTCGAGCACCTGCAGGTAGACCCGCTCGACCCCGATCTCGGCGTAGGCCTGCAGCTTGGCGACGGCCTCCTCCGGAGTGCCGGCCACGCCGTTCTCGCGCAGCTCGTCCTTCTCACGGCCGATCGCGGCGGCGCGCCGCTCGACCTCGGTCTCCTCGGTGCCGACGCACACGACGAGCGCGGCCGAGTAGGTCATCGAGTCTGCCGCGCGGCCGGCGGCCTCGACGGCCGCGCGAACGCGGCCGAACTGGGCCGCCACGTCGTCGATCGAGGCGAACGGCACGTTGAACTCGTCGGCGTACGCCGCCGCGAGGGCCGGGGTGCGCTTCTTGCCGTGGCCGCCGATCACGACCGGCGGGCCACCGCGCACGCCGGTGGTCTGGGCCGGCTTCGGCAGGCCGGGGCTGTTCTTGACCTGGTAGTGGCTCCCGGCGAAGTCGAAGCCACCCTCGGTCGCCCACAGGCCGGTGATGATCTGCAGCTGCTCCTCGAGCCGGTCGAACCGCTCCCCCGTCTCGGGGAACGGGATGCCGTAGGCCTCGTGCTCGGCGGTGAACCACCCGGCGCCCAGGCCGAAGTCGACGCGGCCACCCGACATCTGGTCGACCTGCGCGACCTGGATGGCCAGCGGGCCGGGCAGGCGGAAGGTCGCGCTGGTGACCAGGGTGCCGAGGCGGATCGTGCTGGTCTCCCGGGCGAGCCCCGCGAGCGTGGTCCACGCGTCGGTGGGACCCGGCAGGCCGTCACCGCCCATCGCCAGGTAGTGGTCGGACCGGAAGAAGGCCCCGAAGCCGAGTCGCTCGGCCTCCTGGGCGACCGCGAGAAGGTCGTCATAGCTCGCCCCCTGCTGGGGCTCGGTGAAGATGCGCAGCTCCATGGCACCAGCCTGCCAGGATGACCCACGACACCCACGACCGCCCTTGCCACACTGGTGCGATGCGTGCGCTCGCCCTCCTCCTGCTGCTGGCGCTGCTCGCCGCCTGCTCGAGCACACCGTCGTCGAGCGGTCCCGGGTCCGCCGGGCCGCCCGCGCCGTCGGGGTCGCCCTCGGCGCCGGTGTCGCCTTCGAAGATGCGTCCGACGCCCACCGCGAGCATGTCGGTGATCACCCTGCCCGAGCGGCCGCCCACCGGCCGGGTGCTGGCCGACCTGCGGCAGTCCTCCCGCGACGCCGCGCTCGGGCGGATGCAGGTGTGGCTGGTCAACGACCGCGTCCACGACCTCGATCCGCGCCGGATCGTCTACGTCGACCCGCGGCTGCGCCGCGGGATCGTCGCCGAGCGGTTGCGTCTCGATCCGGCCGGCTCCCAGCGGGGCTACCCGCTCACCCTGCCCGAGCCCGACTGCCGGCGGCAGCCGCGGGCGCGGCCGACGCTGTGGGTGACCACCCCGCAGCGCACGCTGCGGCTGAAGGTGCGCGACGAGGCGGACGTGGTGGAGCGTTACGTCGCCAGCCGCTGCGCGGAGCGGGCGGTGGCCCGGCTGGTCGACCTGCGCTGGGCCGACTCGGTTCCAGCGACCGGCGGCGTGGGCACGTTGACGCTCGTCGCGAAGCCGACTGGCCGGCCCGGCCGGGTGCGGATCGACGCCGTCAACGGCACGCCCGTCTTCGTGCCGTCGGGGTCGGGGGTGTGGCGGCCGCGGGTGACCGTGCGCGGGACGGGGCCGACCGCGCGGATCCCCCTCCCGCTGATCCCGGCCCGCTGCGACCAGCACGCGTTCATCGAGTCGGGCGGCGCCACGGCGTTCCGGGTGCACCTGCGCGTCCAGGGCGACCCGGTCGAGGTGGTGGTGCGGATGTCGCCTGCGGGCGCGCAGGCTGCGATCGGGTTCGCCGTCGAGGCGTGTGGCTTCGGCTGACCCGCACCGCGTCTCAGCCCGGTCGCTTGCCCATCACGACCGTGCCCGCGCCCACCCCGGGCCCGAGGACCCGCCAGCCCTCGGAGGCGTAGAGGCGGTGAGCCGGATCGGCCGCGTCGGCGTCGGTCTGCAGCAGCAGGCGCTCGTGCGGCACCGAGCTGATGGCGCGCAGGAGCGCCCGCCCCAGGCCGCGCGACCGGTGAGCGCCGAGCACGGCGAGCTCGACCAGCTCGAAGTGGCCACCGACCCACTCCTCGCCCACCGCCGGCGGCAGGGCCTCGAGGATCGCGTCGGACCACCACTGGCCGCGCTCGCCGGTGTAGCCGTAGGCGAAGCCGGCGAGCTCACCGTCGCACTCCACGGTGGCGATCCGGAACCCGTCCCGGGCGCTGTGGGTGCGCCAGGCCTCCTCCCAGGCGGACCGGTCCCGATCGGCGAAGACGGCGTCGTAGACCGGCCAGATCACGGCGGGGTCGGCCGAGTCGGAGACCCTGGCCCGCACCAGCCACTCCCGGTCGTAGGTCTCCCCGGGCTCCCGGCGAGTGACCACCCACTCGCCGGTGTCGAAGGCCGGGTAGTGCACGTCGCCGCTCGGTGCGAGGTGGACCCGGGTGAGCACCTGCTCCGCGGCGTAGGGCAACGCGGCGGCGTACACCTGGGCGCCGCCGGCGACCATGACGTCACCGGGCAGGGTGGCCGCGAGGGCGAGCGCGTCCTCGATGGTGTGGGCGACCAGCACACCCTCGTGCGACCAGGTCACGTCGCGGGTGAGCACGATGGTGGTGCGGCCGGGCAACGGGCGCCCGATGGACTCGAAGGTGGTGCGGCCCATCAGCAGCGTGTGGCCCATGGTGAGCGCCTTGAACTGCGCCTGCTCACCGGGGATGTGCCACGGGATGTCGGGGCCGTCGCCGATCACGCCGTTGTCGGCCACCGCCGCGACGAGCACGACTCGCGGGAGACGCTCAGACGGCAATGGGCGCCTTGATCCCGGGGTGCGGGTCGTAACCCTCGACGGCGATGTCCTCGAGCTCGAAGGCGTCGATCTGGGTGACCTCGGGGTTGAGCACCAGCCGCGGGAGCGGGCGCGGCTCGCGGGTGAGCTGGAGGCGGGCCTGCTCCAGGTGGTTGAGGTAGAGGTGGGCGTCGCCGAGGGTGTGCACGAAGTCACCGACCCGCAACCCGGTCACCTGGGCGACCATGTGCGTGAGCAGCGCGTAGGAGGCGATGTTGAACGGCACGCCGAGGAAGACGTCGGCGCTGCGCTGGTAGAGCTGGCAGCTGAGAGTGCCGTCGGCGACGTAGAACTGGAACATCGTGTGGCACGGCGCGAGCGCCATGTCGGGGATGTCGGCGACGTTCCACGCGCTCACGATGTGGCGGCGGCTGTCGGGGTTGGTCCGGATCTGCTCGACGACCTGGCGGATCTGGTCGACCGACCGGCCGTCGGGGGTGGGCCAGGAGCGCCACTGGTAGCCGTAGACCGGCCCGAGGTCGCCCTGGGCGTCGGCCCACTCGTCCCAGATCGTGATGCCGCGGTCCTGCAGCCACTTCACGTTGGTGTCACCGCGCAGGAACCACAGCAGCTCGCCGAAGACGGAGCGGGTGTGGATCTTCTTCGTGGTCACCAGCGGGAAACCCGCGGACAGGTCGAAGCGCATCTGGTGTCCGAAGACACTCAGCGTGCCGGTGCCCGTGCGATCGCCCTTCTCGACGCCCTCGTCGAGAATCCGCTCCATCAGCTCCAGATACTGCCGCACAGCCCCGACCCTAGTCGCCCAGACCGACAGTGCCGACGATGGTGGTCAGGGTGTCGCCACCGACCCAGATCACACCCGCATCATCAGTCTCGAGGTGCACACGCCCGCGGCGACCGAGTGCCGTCCCCTGGCTCGAGGTGTACGCCGCCGGCAGCACGGTGCCGGCCAGCCACTGCGCCACGCCCGCATTGAGCGAGCCGGTCACCGGGTCCTCCGCGATGCCGAGGCTGCCGACGAACGCCCGGACCTCGATCGCGCACTCGCTCCCCTCCGGATGGCGACCCACGGCGCCCACCTTGAGGTCGCCGAAGGCGCCCTGGTCGGGCTCCAGCGCCAGCACCGCCTCGGCGTCGCGCAGCAGCACCGCGACCCAGCCGGGGCCGTTGTCGACCCACTGGGCGTCGACCACGTCGCCCGGCTGGATCCGCAGCGCGGTCGCGATCCGGGTCACGTCCGGAGGATCCACGGGTCCGGAGCGCAGCAGCTCGGGGGCCGCGAAGGCCAGCCGCCGACCGCGCCTGACCCGCACCAGCCCGACGCCGCACTCCTGGACGGCGTGGTCCGGGTGCTGCGGCACTCCTCCGGCCTCGAGCCACGCGTGCGCGCTGCCCAGGGTGGGGTGGCCGGCGAACGGCAGCTCACCGCCGGGGGTGAAGATGCGCAGGCGGTAGTCGGCCGCCGGGTCGGTGGGGCTGAGCAGGAACGTGGTCTCGGACAGGTTGGTCCACCGGGCGAAGGCCGCCATCTGCTCCTCGGTGAGGCCGTCGGCGTCGTGGACGACGGCGACCGGGTTGCCGAGCAGCGGCTCGGAGCTGAACACGTCGACCTGGCGGAACGGCAGCGTCATGGCGGGGACGCTATCGCCGGCCGCGCACACCGCCGTCGCGGGGCCGGTGGTCAGACCGGTCCGCGCAGGAAGTACCACACGAAGACGGCGGCGACGACCGCCATCAGCGGGTGGATGTCGCGCCACCGCCCTCGGCCGAGCGCGATGAGCACGTAGAGCACCATGCCGGCGCCGACCCCGTTGGCGATCGAGTAGGTGAACGGCATCAGGGCGATCGTGGCGAACGCGGGCAGCGCGACCCCGAGGTCGTCCCAGTCGATCCCGCTGATCTGGCTGATCATCAGCGCACCGACGACGACGAGGGCCGGGCCGGTCGCGGCCGACGGGATCATCGTCGCGAGCGGGGCGAAGAACATCGCCAGCAGGAACAGCACGCCGGTGACGACGTTGCTCAGGCCGGTGCGGGCACCCTGCGCGACGCCGGCGGTGCTCTCCACGTAGATGGTGTTCGACGACGCCGAGCCGGCACCGCCGGCGATCGCTCCGGCCGACTCCACCAGCAGCACCCGGCGCATCTGCGGCAGGCGGCCCTCCGCGTCGGTGAGACCGGCCTCGCGACCGACCGCCAGCGCGGTGCCCATGGCGTCGAAGAAGTTGGCCATCAGCACGGTCACGATCAGCGCCAGGGCAGCGCCGATGCCGACCACCTCGAAGACGTTGAAGCTGAACTCCCCGACGAGCCCGAAGTCGGGTGCGGCGACCACCGAGCCGGACAGCTCCGCGCCCGGCACCGGCGTGCCGTCGACGACGCCGTTGACGATCAGCCCGGCGACCGTGGCCACCGCGATACCGATCAGCAGCGCCCCCGGCACGCGTGCGGCCATGAGCACCGCCATCAGGGCGAGGCCGAGCACGAAGACGGCGGTGTTCCAGGAGGAGAAGCCCTCACCCAGCGCAACGATCGTGCCGCCGCCCTCGGGGTGGCCGACGATGCCGCCGTTGACGAGACCGATCAGCGCGATGAACAGCCCGATGCCGCCCGCGATCGCTCGCTTGAGGGCGTCGGGGATGGCGTTCATGATCGCCTCGCGCAGGCCCACGAGCACCAGGACCAGCATCACGACGCCCTCGATGACGATGACGCCCATCGCCTCGGGCCAAGTGAGCCCACGACCCGCGACCAGCGTGAACGCCACGAACGCGTTGACCCCGAGCCCGGCGGCGAGCGCCATCGGGACGTTGGCCACCAGGCCCATCGCGATCGTCATCACGCCGGCGACCAGCGCCGTGACCGTCACCAGCTGGGCGTGGTCGAGGGTGACCCCGGCGGCGTCGGGCACCGAGCCGAGGATGTCGGGGTTGACCACCAGGATGTAGGCCATCGTGGCGAAGGTGACGAGGCCACCGAGGACCTCGCTGCGCAGGCTGCTGCCGCGCTCGGTGATCCGGAAGAACCGGTCCATCTCTCCTCGTTCGTCGATCAGGGGTGGAGCGACATGGGTCCGTAGACCTTCGTCTCCAGCTCGAACAGCGTGACGGCGTCGACACCGTGCTCGGTCAGCTCGCCGTAGACCTCGCCGATCCACGACTCCGCGTCCGCCTGCGACGGGAACCGCTGGCCGGCGTACTCCTCGGGCACGGTGACCTCGGAGCCGGCGGCGTCCTCCAGGCGCCACCACCAGGGGCGCTCGGCGGGCGTCGGCGGGCGGAAGACCGGCGGCACGTCAGGCATGTTCATGGCTCAGCCCTCCCGGACCTGTGGCTGGACGAACGGTGGCTTGGTGACCTGGAAGACCTCGCGGCGGCCGCGCACGTCGACGGCAACCTCCGCGTCGGGGTTGACGGCGGTGGACAGCAGCGCGAGGCCGACGCCCTTGCGCAGCGTCGGCGAGAAGGTACCGGAGGTGACCTCGCCCACCGGCACGTGCGGGGTGAGGAACACCTGCATGTGCGGGCGCGGGATGCCGCGCCCGGTGGCGACGATGCCGCGCAGGAGGCGCTTGGGGCCCGCCTCCTTCTCGGCCAGCAGCGGCTCACGCCCCCAGAACGCCGGCTTGTCCCAGCCCACCGCCCAGCCCAGGCGGGCTTCGTTGGGGGTGACGTCGAGGGAGATGTCCTGACCGTGCAGGGGGTAGCCCATCTCCGTGCGCAGGGTGTCGCGGGCGCCGAGCCCGCAGGCGCGGACACCGAACGCCTCCCCCGCGGCGAGCAGCGCGTCCCACAGGACCTCGGCGACCTCGTGGGGCGCGATCAGCTCATAGCCCCGCTCCCCGGTGTAACCGGTGCGGCAGACCACGACCCGGGCGCCCTCGTGCTCGACCTCGACGAAGGACATGTAGTCGTGGCCGACGGGGAGGCCGAGCTCGGCCAGCACGTCGTCGGAGCGCGCACCCTGCACCGCGAGCACGGCGTAGTCGCGGTGGTGGTCGGTCACCCGCACCCCCTCCGGAGCCGACTCGGCCAGCCGACGGACGACCTCAGCGGTGTTCGCGGCGTTGGGCACCAGCAGCACGTGCTCGTCGTCGCGGTAGTAGGCGATGATGTCGTCGACGATCCCGCCGGTGGCCTGGTCGCAGCACAGGGTGTACTGCGCCCTGCCCGGGCCGATCCTGCGCAGGTCGTTGCTGAGCGTGGCGTTGACGTAGTCGGCCGCGCCCGGGCCGGAGACCAGCGCCTTGCCGAGGTGGCTGACGTCGAAGATCCCCACCGAGGATCGGACCGCGGTGTGCTCGGCGACGACCCCGCCGCCGGCGTACTCGATCGGCATCGACCAGCCGCCGAACTCGGCGAACTTGGCGCCCAGCGCCACGTGTCGGGCGTGCAGCGGGGACTGGAGCAGGTCGGGCTCGGCCATGGGCGCGAACCTATCGCAGTAACCTTCCCCGGGTGACCGCCTCCTCCCCCACCTACAGCCTGCGCACCGCGAGCCCTGCGAAGACCCGCGCGGAGGCGGTCGTGGTCGGGGTGGTGCAGGGTCGCAAGGGCCCTGAGCTCGCCCCCGGCGGCGACGACGTGACGTCGGCCTACGGCCGCAAGCTGCGCCCGCTGCTGGCGACGCTGGGGGTCAAGGGGGCGGCCGGCGAGGTGGTCCGGGTGCCCACCACCGGCATGCTGGCCTCACCGCTGCTGGTGCTGGTCGGGTTGGGCCGCGAGGCCACCTCGGCGTCAGTACGCCGCGCCGCCGGTGCGGCCGCCCGGGCGGTCCCCAACGCCACGTCGGTCGCGCTGGCGCTGCCCGCGGACACCCCCGAGCTCGTGCGCGCCGTCACCGAGGGGCACCTGCTCGGCGGCTACGCCTTCACCGCCTACAAGTCGCCGGCCGAGACCAGCGGCCCGAGTGACGTCATCGTGCTCAGCCCGGCCGCCCGGCGCAAGGAAGCCATCGCGGCCTTCGCGGACGCCCAGGTGGTCGCCCGCAGCATCCGCACCACGCGGGACTGGGTCAACATGCCGCCGGTCGACCTCACCCCGCCCCTGCTGGCGACGCGCATCGAGGAGGCCGTGGCGGAGCACAACCGAGCCGCCGGCAAGGGCGCACCCGTCGTCGGCATCACCGTCCACGACGAGGCCGCGCTCGCCGAGCTCGGCTGTGGCGGGATCCTCGGCGTCGGCCTGAGCTCGGCTGCTCCGCCGCGGCTGGTGGAGCTCACCTACGAGCCCGCCGAGCCGGTCGCCCACGTCGCGCTGGTCGGCAAGGGCATCACCTTCGACTCCGGCGGGCTCACCATCAAGCCGGGGGCCAGCATGAGCTCGATGAAGTCGGACATGGCGGGCGCCGCCGCGGTGGCCCAGGCGACGCTCGCGGCCGCCCGGCTGGGCCTGCCGGTGCGGATCAGCGCCTTCCTGCCGCTCGCGGAGAACATGATCTCCGGCTCCGCCGCCCGCCCCGGCGACGTGCTGCGCATCTACGGCGGCACGACGGTCGAGGTCTCCAACACCGACGCCGAGGGCCGGCTGATCCTCGCCGACGCGCTCGTCCGGGCGACGGAGGCGAAGCCCGACGTCATCCTCGACGTCGCCACGCTGACCGGCCACATGGTGACGGCCCTCGGCGACCGGATCACCGGTGTGATGGGCTCACCGCAGGTGGTCGAGGCCGTGCTCGCGGCGGGCGAGTCGGCGGGCGAGGAGTGCTGGCCCATGCCGATCCCGGAGGCGATGGAGGAGCGGATCCGCAGCTCCAAGGTCGCCGACCTCGCCCAGCACGACTGGATCCGCTGGGGCGGCGGCCTGTTCGCGGCGGCCTTCCTCCGCGAGTTCACCGCAGGGCTCCCGTGGGCGCACCTGGACATCGCCGGGACGTCGTACAACAGCGGCGGGCCCTACGGTCACGTCACCGCGGGCGGCACGGGCACCGCCGTCGCCACGCTGGTGGACTACCTGCGCGCCACCGCCGGCTGAGGCGAAGCCGGCGCGAGGGTCACAGCCCGCTCTGGCGGCGCTGCTCCTTCTGGCGGCGGTTGTAGTCGCGCATCCGCTGCGGGATGCCGACCACCGCGGCGTCGTAGGACGGCACCATGTGCTGGTTGCAGAAGTCGTGGGCCCACCCGACCGACGGCACCCGGCGCCGAGTCCACTCCCCGTCGTGGGCGACCAGCAGGAGGGTCACGTCACTGACCGCTGTGCGCGGCTCGACGAACCCCTCAACACCGCGGCGGGCGGTGACGAACTCGTGCAGGTGCGTGGTGTCGGTGGCGTCGGCCGCCCGCACGGTCGTCGAGCCGGTGCGCGCCGCGTTACGCGCGGGACCGCGCATCCTCGGGCGCGAGCCGC
>JAPSKJ010000176.1 GCA_031177735.1 Nocardioides sp. | reverse complement strand
GGTCCGCCGGGTTGTAGGCCACTTCGATGGTTGATCCCGGTTCGGGTATTCCTGCTCTGGGAATCTCCGACTGACCCCGAAATAGCGTTCCGTGCGGGTCGACGAATTGATACGCAGGAAAGTAGCGAACATTCGGCTTGGCCCCGCCGACACCACTGCTCCAGCCCTGCACGTGCCCGGTGACGGTAGCGGTCACCCGTGGCCAACCGGCGGTCTGCCGCTCCAGGCGTCGCGTCGCGCGCACCGAGTGGACGATGGAGAGAGCGGCGACGACCACGAAGATCGCCCAGGCGCCGTACATCACGGCCCTCATCGGGATCTTCCGCCGAAACACGTGATGGCCACGCGCGGGACTATGCCAGCCACGAGCGAGAAGTGCGGCATCGAAGACCTGCAGAAGAAATCGGCCCCCGCGCCGAGCCAACTTCATTCTCGAAGACGGGATCGATAATCGACTCGATACTACCAGGTCCATTCCGCGTGAAACTCGGGGGCTGAGCCGCGATATCAGCGGCTAGGCTTTGGGAGGGTGTGCGCTCTGTGTCGAGGCACGCGCTCCGGCGACGCTGTCCCGGGCCTCGAGCCGCCCGCCACACGTTCCCTTTTTTCTACCGAGAGGCGTTCCCGCGGTGACCTCAGGAAGCATCGACGACACCGATCCCGTGGGCGGTCCTCAGTGAGTCTGGGAGCCCTCCAGTCCGAGGGGTATGCGCAGTCCGTCGCGACCGCGCAGAGAAGGATCATCCTGTTCTCCTTCGTCTGGTACCCGACGGTGCTGGCGCTGTCGGGGGTCGCCCACCTCGCGGTGTCCTGGCACCTGGACGAGCCCCTCGACATCGGCACAGGACTCTTCGTCCTCGGCTCGGGGCTGGCTCTCGTGCTCTGGCTGCTCACCCTCGGCAAGAGGTTCGCGAAGAAGCCCCCCGAGCCGGCCCGGCACCTGCACCGTGTCGACCTGTCCATTCGGACGGCCCGCCTACGGATCGCAGTCGCTTGCGTGGGCGGCGCGCTCTTGGCGATCAACACCGTCGTCCAGCTCGGTTGGCAGTCCAGTGGCTTCCCGCGGGACGTCATCCCGCTGAGCGCGCTCTTCGCCACGTACTTGTTCGGCGTCGCCTACGGGCATGCCTACGCCCGGCGCCACCTGCTGGGTGCCAGGGGTGCGCACCACGACATCACCACCCTGTTCCGCGCCGGACCCGACCATTAGCAGCCCGACAGCGCCGATGGCGTCGCGAGCCATCAGGTCACTGCCGCTGCGGTGTCCCCACACACGTGCAAGCTCGGGAGGTCACCGCACGGGTGATGGGACAGGCCGGCCGGCTCAGCCGGCCGCCGCGATGGTGGCGTTGCTGCGGAAGACGTTGTGCGGGTCGTACTTCCTCTTGATGTCGAGGAGCCGTGCGTACTTCTCCGGACCGTACGCCGCCTGCACCGGGTTGAGCGCGTCGAAGTCGGTCATGCCGTTGACGTAGACCCCGTCGCCGACGGTCGAGGGCTGGAGGGCGTCGGCCATCGACCGCACCCACTCCCGCTCCGCGGCCCACATGTCCGGAACAGGGCAGAGCCCGATCACGAAGACGGCGAACCGGGGCGAGCGGCCGCCGCTGAACGCCGTCACGTGCTCCTCGGTGCGGGAGAACGCACCATCGAGCCGGTAGAACAGGACCACTGAGAGGGGCGAGATCTTCTCCGGGAAGCGCGCGGTCACGGCATCGATGAGCTCGTCGGACAGCGCCTCGACGTAGCAGCCCTTGTCATAGCTGTGGAAGCCCCAGGCGTTCGCCTCGTCGAGCATCTTCTGCAGCTCGACGTAGGGCATCGGAGTGGTGAAGTCGAACAGCCCCGGCACGGCGTGCAGGGCGTCGAAGACCTCGGCATGGCTCTGCGCGGAGCCGAAGCCGACCACCAGGGCCGCGTAGCCCGGCTGCAGCTGGTGCTGGGTGGGCACGAACGGGGCGGGCGGGGCGTTGAGCCCGGCGATCACGACGTTGACGTCGTCGGGCAGGGTGTCGATGACCGTGCGAGCGTGACGCAGCGCCGCGGCGCCCTGGTCGAGCGGCCAGAACACCATGCCGAAGTGGATGAGCGGTCCCACGTCGTGCAGGGTGAACTCGAACTGGGTGACCACCCCGAAGTTCCCGCCGCCACCGCGGATCGCCCAGAACAGGTCAGCGTTCTCCGAAGCGGAGGCCACCCGGGCTTCGCCGTCGGCGGTCACCACTCGCGCCGAGACGAGGTTGTCGATGGTGAGCCCTCCCAGCCGGGTCAACCAGCCCATCCCGCCGCCGAGGGTGAGCCCACCGACGCCGGTGTGGCTCACGAGTCCCGCCGGTACGGCGAGGCCGTGCGCCTGGGTGGCGGAGTCGAGATCGCCGAGCAGCGCCCCTCCGGACACCACCGCGCGACGGGTCTCGGGGTCGACGCGGACCTGGTTCATCCGGCCGAGGTCGATGACGACGCCGTCGTCGACCACGCTGGCCCCGGACATGCTGTGCGCTCCACCGCGGACAGCGACCTCGAGCCGGTGCTCGGTGGCGAACCGGACCACCGCCTGCACGTCGGCCTCGTCGAGGCAGCGTGCGACCGCCAGTGGGCGGCGATCGATGTTCCCGTTCCAGACTCGGCGGCTGTCGTCGTACTGGTCGTCGTCGGCGCCGACGACGTCGCCGCGGATGCGGGTCCGGAGAAGGGCGATCGGATTCTCAACGGTCTGGGACATGACGGGCTCCAGGGGGAGGGGTCCGGCGATGTGCTCGGACAACCCTCCACGCTAGGCAGCGGCGAGACCGGCGGAAATCCCCCGCACAGGGGAATGCGGCCCGGCCGCCGGAGCGACGGCGTGTCGGCCCACGACGAGAAGCGCTCGGTCACGACGGCGTCGGCGGGTTCCGGAACAGCCCCTGACCCGGCCGGGGACGACGACGTCGTCACCCTCGCCGGGGGCGGTCAGACGGGGTTATGGCAGCGACCGTGAGCGAGCGAGGTGGCGTCGGACAGGGACGCAGGTGCGGTGAAGTACTCCACTTGGTCAGCGGGTCGGCGCTGAGCCGTCCTCGACAGGTAGTCGCCGGGCGCGGCGGAGGCGGGCGCCTCCGAGCGCAGGCACTGCGCGAGGATCGCCGACCAGGAGCAGGTGGGCGCCTGCGGTGTTCTCCTCGGCGCCGCCCTGCCCGACCCAGCCGATCGCCAGGAGGGGAAGAAGGAACGCTCCACCCTGGCGTCGTCGTACAGGCGAGCGAGGTGTGGTCACGGGGACAGCGTGCCACCCGTGGCCGTCGTCCGGCAGGCCGTCGCGACCATCCGCACAGGCGCGGGGGCGAGGCCGCTCGGCCGCCTCGCCCCGGGGCCAGCCGGGTCTTTCGTCCCGGAAAGCCTGCGGCGATCGCGGGGAAGCCCTTACCTTCGTCCTGCGCGACGGCCGCGCGGGCAAGGAGCATGACTCGGCATGGACGCACGTGAGCGGCGGCAGAGGGTGGCGTCCAGCGATGCGTGCCCCGGCGAGCCCGTCCGGGCTTCCTATCTGATCGAGGCGGCGCTGCCGCCGACCGCGCGCCGCTACGCGAACATCCATCTTCGCCCGACCCCGGGCCACGCGTGCCGCACCTCGGCGGCCGCACGAGCGAGTGAAGGCTGAGCCCATGGCTGCTTCTCCCCGATCCCACGGCGCACCTGGTCGTCCGCCCCGCCGGGTGTCCCGCACCCCACGGCCCGGCGCCGTGCGGCGGTCCGGGCGCGCTCGCCGCACGCTGGCGGGCGCCGTCAGCGCCGCCCTGGTCGGCACGCTCGCGGTGATGCTCCCCAGCGTCGTGCTGCCGGCCGCCCCGGCCGAGGCGCGGTACGCCACCCATGGGACGGGCGCCTACCTGGGCGCCATCGACTGGTTCGAGTGGGGCGCGCACCAGGAGAAGATCCCGCCCGCAGGGTTGACCAAGACCAACACGCGAGTCGTGGCGGGCGGCACCCTGGCCACCACGTGCACCATCTCCAACATCGACGACCGGGCCCAGCCTGCGAGCAACAAGCTGGCCGCCTACCGACCGGGCAGCTGGGGTGGTGACGGCCTGGACGACATGTACCGCATCGGCGCTCAGGCCGGAGGCAACAACCAGCTGATCTCCGGGCTCTGGATCGGCGGCGGACCCGTCCTGTTCCACCTCGCGTGCGACGTCACGCTCGACGGGGTCCCCGTTCCTCTGGCCGGCCTGGTGATGGCCGACGCCGAGCAGAGCATCACCTACGAGTACGTCCAGGCGACCATCCCGCCCGGAGCCGAGTGGCGGATGATCGACCGCGGACGGACCGCGGGCTGCACCAACGACACCAGCGTCGTGCGGACCGGGCAGACCCTGCGCTTGGCCGGCAACGCGCAGGCCTGCCCCTCCGGCCCCACCGGCGTCGCCTTCATGGAGGGCGCGACCTCCGCCGACGTGGTGATTCAGGGCGGCGGGGCGTCGGCGATCGCGCTCGGCGTCATGCTCTTCAACGACTTCGGAGACGCCCCGGCCAGCTACGGCGACGCCGGTGCCCTGTACTCGCCCGCGTTCACCGGCGCCCCGGTCCCCCAGGGCACCACGGCGCTCTTCGCCGGACCCCTCGCGTCGCCCACTCAGCCGGCGCCCCGGCTCGGCGCCACCGTGGACTCCGAGGGCGCCCACCAGCCCGGTCCCGCCGCCGGCGCGGACGGGCCCGACGAGGACGCCCTCGCGGGCCCGGTCACCCTCAGGCCCACGGCGGGCACGCCGTACACGCTGCCCGGCGTCGCCTGCACCGGCCCCGGTGTCGTCACCGGCTGGGTCGACTGGAACGGCAACGGCACCTTCGAGCCTGGCGAGCGCTCCGACCAGCCCAGCTGTACCGGGTCCAGTGTCGCGCTCACCTGGGACGTGCCGGCGCGTCCCGACACTGGCCCCACGTTCATGCGGCTGCGGATGGGGCCGGACGCCGTTTCGGTCGCCAACCCGACCGGGGTCAGCACCGCCGGCGAGGTCGAGGACTACGCGGTGGTCGTCGCACCCCGCGCCGACTACGGCGACGCGCCCGACACGGCCGGCACCACCGCGGCGAGCAGCGGCGCCCGGCACCTCGTCCCGAACTATGACGCCGCGAGCAACACCGCGCCCGTGATGCTCGGCGCCCGCATCGACCTCGACGACGACGGCGCGCCGGGCTCGGCCGCCGACGGCGACGACAACGCCGGCGTCGACGACGAGGACGGCGTCGCCTTCAACACCTCACTCGGCTACGCCGCGCCCGTGCTGCGCACGGGCACCGACGCGGTCACCCTGGACCCGGTGGTGAACACGCTCGACGTCACCGCCTCGCGGGCCGGCTTCGTCAGCGTGTGGGTCGACCTCAACGGCGATGGCGACTTCGCCGACGCAGGTGAGCAGGAGGTCGACGCCG
>JAPSKJ010000175.1 GCA_031177735.1 Nocardioides sp. | reverse complement strand
GGGTCGGTCGACGGGATGACGCCGTGGCCGAGGTTGAAGATGTGCCCCTTCGCGGCGCGGCCCGCCTCGATCACCTCGGCGGCGCGCTGCAGCATCACCTCGGCGGGCGCGAACACCAGGGTCGGGTCGAGGTTGCCCTGCACGGCGCGGTCGCCGACCAGCGAGATGCCGTGCGAGAGCGGGGTGCGCCAGTCGATGCCGACGACGTCCGCGCCGGCCTCACCCATCAGCGGGAGCAGGTTGCTGGTGCCGACGCCGAAGTGGATGCGCGGCACGCCCCACTCAGCGGCGGCGGCGAGCACGGCCGCGGAGTGCGGCATCACCGACGCCTCGTAGTCGGCCGGCGTCAGCGCTCCGGCCCACGAGTCGAACAGCTGCACGGCGGAGGCACCGGCCTCGACCTGCACCTGCAGGTACGCCGCCGAGATGCCGGCGATCTTGCGCATCAGGGCGTCCCACACCTCGGGGGCGCCGAACATCATCGCCTTGGTCTTCGCGTGCTCCTTCGACGGGCCGCCCTCGACGAGGTACGACGCCACCGTGAACGGCGCGCCGGCGAACCCGATCAGCGGCGTACCGCCGCGGACCGAAGCGAGCTCGCCGACCAGCGCACGCACCGCCTGGGTGATCGTCGGCACGTGCTCCGGGGTGAGGTCGGGGATCGCCTCGACGTCGGCCAGCGTGCGCACGGGGTGCGCCACCACCGGCCCGACGCCGGGCTTGATGTCGAGGTCGACCCCGACCGCCTTGAGCGGCAGCACGATGTCGGAGAAGAAGATGGCGGCGTCGACGCCGTAGCGGCGCACCGGCTGCATGGTGATCTCCACGACCAGCTCGGGGTCGAGGCAGGCGTCGAGCATCCGGACGCCCTCGCGGACGCGGAGGTACTCCGGCAGCGAGCGACCGGCCTGGCGCATGTACCAGACCGGGGTGTGCGGCACCGGCTCCCCCCGAGCGGCCTTCAGGAAGGCACTGTCACGGAGCGGGGAGGTCGTCGACGCCGATGTCACGCCACGATGGTCGCACCGCCCACGGCGTGTTCGCACATCCGCGCCAGGCGCGGCGCCTAGGGTGGGTGGCATGGTCGTGCGTGAGGAGACGCACCCGGGCACGGGTGCGCCATCGGGCCCGGCGGAGTTCCGGTCCGCCGTTGCCGGGCTCCACGCCGCCCGGCTGCGCCCGGAGGTCTTCTGCGAGGAGATGCCGGCCCCGCAGCGCATCGCTCCCTATGCCTCCGCGCTGTCCGCCGACGTCACCGTCGACGGCGTCGACGTCGGCACCGGCCGGCTGATCCTGCTGCACGACCCCGACGGCAACGACGCCTGGGCCGGCGGCACCTTCCGGTTCGTCGCCTACGTCCGCGCCGAGGTCGACGCCGAGCTGATCACCGACCCGATGCTCGGCGAGGTCGGCTGGTCGTGGCTGGTGGAGGCGCTCGACGCCCACGGCGCGGAGGCCGCCGCGATGTCCGGCACGGTGACCCGGGTCGCCACCGAGAGCTTCGGCGGCATGGCCGAGGAGGACACCACCGCGCAGGTCGAGCTCCGCGCGTCGTGGACCCCGGTGGCCCAGGGCACGTCCCTCGACGTCGCGCCGCACGTCGAGGCCTGGGGCGAGCTGCTGTGCACCGCCGCCGGCCTGCCGCCCGTCCCGGACGGTGTCGCGGTCATCCCCAGCCGGCGGGGGCAGCGGGGCCCGACGCCCTGATGTCCGCGTCCGACGAGCTCCCGGAGACCGAGGCTCCCGACGCCGCGGCCGAGCCGGAGGCGCCGCCCGCGCCCCTGCTGACCCTGCGCGACGGCCTCCCCGAGGTCACCGACACCGACGAGGGCCTGCAGGCCTGCGCCGCCGCGATCGCCGCCGGCACCGGCCCGGTCGGCATCGACGCCGAGCGGGCGTCGGGCTACCGCTACTCCAACCGCGCCTACCTCATCCAGCTGCGCCGCGACGGTGCCGGCACCTGGCTGGTCGACCCGATCGGCCTGAGCACGCTGGCTCCGCTCGCCGAGGCGCTGGAGGGCACCGAGTGGATCCTCCACGCCGCCACCCAGGACCTGCCCTGCCTCGCCGAGCTCGGCCTGCGCCCGTCCGCGCTCTTCGACACCGAGCTCGCCGGACGGCTGCTCGGCTACCCCCGTGTCGGGCTGGCCACCCTGGTCGAGACGGTGCTGGGCTTCCAGATGCTCAAGGAGCACTCGGCGGCCGACTGGTCGACCCGCCCGTTGCCCGCCTCCTGGCTCGAGTACGCCGCCTTGGACGTCGAGGTGCTCGTCGAGCTGCGCGACGCGCTGGCTGCCGAGCTCGAGGCCGCGGGCAAGGCGGAGTGGGCGCGGCAGGAGTTCGACCACCTGCGCGGCTTCGAGCCGACGCCGCGGGTGGATGCCTGGCGGCGTACCTCCGGGATGCACAAGGTGCGGGGTCGCCGCGGCCTGGCGGCGGTCCAGCTGCTGTGGGAGACCCGCGACCAGCTCGCCCAGCAGCGCGACGTGACCCCGGGACGGATCATCCCCGACGCAGCGATCGTCGCGGCCGCCTCGGCACTGCCCACCACCAGGGAGGCGCTGCTGGCGACCAAGGGCTTCCACGGCCGCGGTGCGGAGCGCTACAGCAGCCGCTGGGTCGCCGCGCTCCAGCGCGCGGTGGAGATGCCGGACGCCGAGCTCCCCGCCCGCACACCGCGGGGCGACGGGCCGCCGACCGCGCGCGCGTGGGCCGAGAAGGATCCCGTCGCCGCCCGCCGGCTCAGCTTCGCCCGGGCCGGCCTGGCCGAGCTGTCCGAGCGCCACAACCTGCCGGTCGAGAACCTCCTCACTCCCGACTACCTGCGGCGCACCCTCTGGACGCCGCCGCGCACCCGCGAGCCCGGCGACCTGCTCGACCAGGTCGCCGACCTGCTTGCCGGCTACGGCGCCCGCGGCTGGCAGATCGCCCTCACCGCGCCGTTGCTGACCACGGCGATCCTCGAGGCCGACCGCTCGCCCGACCTGCCGGTCGAGCCGGTCACGCTGCCCGACGAGGAGGACTGAGGGCTACTCCTCCTCGGGAGCGGCCGTCTCCTCCGGGGTGGGCTCCTCCTCCGGAGCGAGCACGCTCAGGGAGCTCTCGTCGATCTGCTCGGTGAGGGCCTCGAGGTCGATGGTCGGGCCGCCGGCGAGGAGCTGCTCCAGGGCGGGGGCGACGGCGCGCTCCAGCTCCGCCCACTGCCCGGCCACGGGCAGCGTGCGCATGGTGCGGACGCTGCTCACGAAGACCTTGCTGTTGAGCGGCATCTTGGCCACCTGCAGGAAGTCGTCGGAGAGGGCGACCTTGGTGTTGACCGGGACGACGTAGCCGGTGCGGGCGACGGTGCTGACCAGCTCGTCGGAGACCAGCGCGGCGAGCAGGTCGGCGGCCCGCTCCTGATCCGGCGTGGCGGCGCTGAGGCACAGGCCGCTGTAGTCACCGATGGTGGCGGCCGAGTCGACGACCGGGATCGGCATGACGTCCCAGCGCAGGTCCTTGTTGGCCCGCAGCAGCGGGGTCAGCGACCGGTCGCCGATCAGCATGCCGAGCTTGCCCTGCTGGAACCACTCCAGCGGCGAGGCCTGGGCGAGCTGCTCGGGGGTCAGCGTGATCGCCGCGTTGCGCAGCACCGGCAGCACCGCCTCCAGCGCGGAACGGGTGTCGCCGTCGGAGAACGCCAGCGACGTCGGCTCCTCCTCGTCGTCGACGATCTTCCCGCCACCGGAGTAGATGAACGGCGCCAGCCCGCGCAGCGTCGGGTCGACCGCGAGCCCGCGGGTGCCCCGGCGGCGGTGCGTGGCGAAGGTCGCCGCCTCCGCGAAGTCGTCGATCGTCCACCGGTCGAGGTCGGGGTCGCTCGGCACGTCGAGGCCGCGCGCGGCCATCCGGTCGAAGTCGACCAGGTCGGTGTTGTAGTAGACGACCTGCGGCGAGACGCCGTAGGGCATGCACTGCAGCCGGTGGTCGCCGGAGAACGCCTCGAGCGCCTCGCGGGAGTAGCGGTCGCCGAGGTCGACGCTGCGGGCGTCGAGGTAGGAGTCGACCGGCTGGACGAGCTCGCTCTCCATGAGCGGGTCGAGGTCGTCGCGCTTGATCAGGAAGACGTCGGGGTTGCGTCGCGGTGCGCCGCTGTTGAGAGCCGCCATCAACGAGGCGTCGTCCGGCCAGGCCTGCAGGGTGATGTCCGCGGAGTCGGTCGAGGCGTTGTAGGCGGTGATCACGTCCTGGTAGGCGGTGATCTCGGCCGGGCTGCCGAACACGCCGAAGGTGATGTCGGGCGCGGAGCCGGTGTCGGCGGGCTCGGAGGGACCGGCGGTGGCCGAGGGCGACCCGCCCGCGGCCGGAGGCTCCTCGGAGTCGCCGGTGCAGGCCGTCAGCCCGAGGCCCAGGGTCAGCGTCATCGCCGCGATCGCCACGCGTCGTACGCCTCGCACCGAGCCCACTCGCACCTCCTCGCCCCGGGGCGGCGACGTCGCAGCCCTCGGGCGAGACCTTAGCGAACCCGGCGTGAGGGCTTGACTGGCCGGGCAAAGGCGTGGAAGCGGCGTGCGGCCGAGATCACCTCGTCGAAAGTCCGCCGGTCCAGCGCGGCGCCCTCGCGACGCACGCCCTCAGCCGTGAGCTCCACCAGCCGGTCGAGCCGCACCTCGCTGGGCCGGCCCTCACGATCCCACTCCCCGGAGCCGATATCCATCCAGTAGCGACCGTGCCGGGCCTCGTCCGCGGCGTCGGCGTCGTGGTCCTGGCTGGAGAGCATCAACCCGCACAGGGTCCCGTCGCGGTGGCCGATGACCAGGACGGGGCGGTCCTTGCCACGCTGTGGGTCGTCCTCGTAGGGGACCCAGGCCCACACCACCTCGCCCGGATCGGGCGCGTCGTCGACCTGGGGCAGGTAGCTGACGACGATCTCGACGGCCTGCCCGGCTCGGGCGGCGGCGCCGCGCAGCTGACGGCTCGGCAGCAGCCGACGGAGGATCCCGCCCGACTGCCGGCCGAGACCTCGGCGGAGAAGAGGTGCGAGCACGCCGGACCGGGAGCGCCTCACGGCGCGTGGCCGCTCGTAGCGGCTAATTTTGGGACCCGGGGCTGCCGCGGCCCGACGTGCTCGACGCTCACTCTAACCACTTCACCCCAACCTTTGTTCCAGTTCCACATGTCCCGCCGTCTCGAGCTGCTCGGCGAGCAGCAGCATCCGGCGTACGTCGTCGTGGCTGGCGCCTGCGGAGGCGGCTCGCCCGGTGGCGATGACGCGGGCGAAGGCGCTGGCGCGCAGCAGCACGTCGGCGAAGTCGCTGCCGGCGATGCCGCGCAGCACCTCGTCGACCATCGTCTTGAGCTCCTCGGGGCCAGGAGGGTCGGCCACCCCCGCCACCACCCGGGCGACCTGCGCGCGGGCGCGCCCCGCCTCGAACTGGGC
>JAPSKJ010000174.1 GCA_031177735.1 Nocardioides sp. | reverse complement strand
GAGGCTGCTGCGGCGGAGACCCCCGCGGCCGAGGCTGCTGCGACTGAGGCCCCCGAGGCGACCGAGGCCCCCGCGGCCGAGGCTGCCGAGGCCGACGCCCAGGCCTGAGCAGATCCGTTCCGTCCACCGACGTACCTGAAGAGGACACACGACACATGGCTTTCACTGCTGCTGATGTCAAGAAGCTCCGCGAGCTGACCCAGGCCGGCATGATGGAGTGCAAGAAGGCGCTCGACGAGACCGACGGCGACTTCGACAAGGCCGTCGAGCTGCTCCGCGTGAAGGGTGCGGCCAAGGCTGCTGCCCGGGCCGCGGAGCGCGAGGCGTCCGCCGGGCTGGTCGCCGCCTCGGGCAGCGCCCTGATCAGCCTCAAGGCGGAGACCGACTTCGTCGCGAAGAACGAGGCCTTCGTCCAGGCGGCCCAGGCGATCGCCGACGCGGCCAACAGCAACAAGATCGGCGACGCCGAGGCGCTCAAGGCCGTCTCGCTCGGCGACAAGACGGTCGGCGAGACCGTCGAGGAGCTGGCGCGCACCATCGGCGAGAAGATCGAGCTCGGCGAGGTCGCCTACTTCGAGGGCACCACGACGGTCTACCTCCACAAGAAGGCCTCCGACCTGCCGCCGGCTCTCGGCGTCCTCGTCGAGTACGAGGGTGACGAGACGGCCGCCAAGCAGGCTGCCCAGCAGGCGGCCGCGCTGAAGGCGCAGTACCTCACCAGCGACGAGGTCCCGGCCGACATCGTCGCGGCCGAGAAGGACGTGCTGACCAAGAAGACGCTCGAGGAGGGCAAGCCCGAGGCTGCCGTCGCCAAGATCGTCGAGGGTCGCATCGGTGCGTTCTTCAAGGAGATCGTCCTGCTCGACCAGGAGTCGGTCTTCGAGCCGAAGAAGTCGGTCAAGCAGGTCCTCGATGCCGCCAACACCACGGTGACCCGGTTCGCCCGGTTCGAGGTCGGCGCCTGACGCACGCGTCAGGAGCTATCGGTTAGGTTCACTAGCCAGACATCAACGAGGAGGCCGGTTCGATGACGCAGATGCTGTTCATCGGACCGGCCTTCTGGTTTCCTCAGAGCGCCACCCAGGTCCCCGGGGCCATGCGGGTCGACAAGCAAGGAGTCCAGTGACGGCGTACAAGCGGGTGCTGCTCAAGCTCTCCGGTGAGGTCTTCGGCGGGGGGAAGGTCGGTGTCGACCCCGACGTGGTCCAGAAGATCGCGCAGGAGGTCAAGGCGGTCGTCGACGCCGGGGTCCAGGTCGCCGTGGTGACCGGTGGCGGCAACTTCTTCCGCGGCGCCGAGCTGCAGCAGCGAGGCATGGACCGGGTGCGCGCCGACTACATGGGCATGCTCGGCATCGTCATGAACTGCCTGGCGCTGCAGGACTTCCTCGAGAAGATGGGCGTCGAGACGCGCGTGCAGACCGCCATCACGATGGGCCAGGTGGCCGAGCCGTACATCCCGCGTCGCGCGATCCGGCACATGGAGAAGGGCCGCGTCGTCATCTTCGGTGCCGGCATGGGCATGCCGTTCTTCTCCACCGACACCGTTGCGGTGCAGCGCGCGCTCGAGAGCCGGTGCGACGCGGTCCTGGTCGCGAAGAGCGGGGTCGATGGCGTCTACTCCGCCGACCCCAACCAGGACCCGACGGCCACGAAGTACGACTACCTCACCTACGACGACGCGATCGCCCAGGGTCTGCGGATCATGGACCAGACCGCCTTCGCCCTGTGCGGTGAGAACAAGCTCCCGATGGTGGTGTTCGGGATGGAGCCTGAGGGCAACATCCTGCGTGTCGTGCGGGGTGAGAAGATTGGGACGCTGGTCAGCGCAGGCTGATACGGGCCGCACGCCCGTGTGCAGAGCGACCAGACTGACGACGAGACTCCAGGAGCAGCGGTGATCAACGACATCCTCAACGAGGCCGACGACAAGATGGGCAAGTCGGTCGAGGCGACCCGTGAGGACTTCGCGACCATCCGAGCCGGTCGCGTCACCCCGACGGTGTTCAACAAGCTGATGGTCGACTACTACGGCAGCCCGACGCCGATCCAGCAGCTCGCCACCTTCACCAGCCCGGAGCCGCGCGTCATCACGATCGCGCCGTTCGACCAGTCCTCGATGCCCAACATCGAGAAGGCGATCCGCGACAGCGACCTGGGGATCAACCCGTCCAACGACGGCAAGGTGCTGCGCGCGGTGTTCCCCGAGCTCACCGAGGAGCGCCGCAAGGAGTACATCAAGCAGGCCCGTGAGAAGGCCGAGGGCGGCCGTGTCGCCGTGCGGCAGGTGCGCCAGAAGGCCAAGCAGCAGCTGGAGAAGCTCGAGAAGGACGGCGAGGTCGGCAAGGACGACGTCACCGGGGCCGAGAAGCGGCTCGACGGGCTGACCAAGAAGCACACCGACGCGATCGACGAGATGTTGAAGAGCAAGGAAGCCGAGCTGCTCGAGGTCTGACCTCGCAGCAACGTCATGACGGAGATGCCCCCGCCGGCCCAGCCACCGCTCGAGCCGCCGGCACCGCCGCCTGCCAGTGACCACGGCCGCGCCGGTCGCGACCTCAGAGCCGCGGTCGCCTCGGCCGTGGTGCTCCTCGGCACCGCCGGACTCACCCTGTTCTTCTTCAAGACCGCCTTCGTGGTGATGGTGGCGGTCATCCTGGTCGTCGCGATCTGGGAGCTGCGGCGGGGTCTGCTGGCGATGGACATCGACCTGCCCGAGCAGCCACTCATGGCCGGCGGCGTGGTGATGATCGTCGTCGCCTACCTGTGGGGTGCTCCTGCCCTGGTGACCGCCACCGCGGTCAGTGCGCTGTCGGTGATGTTGTGGTTGCTGCACCGCGGCGTCGAGGGCTACGTCCGCACGGCGGCAGCCTCGGTGTTCACGCTGATCTACGTGCCGTTCCTCGGCTCCTTCGTCGCCCTCATGCTCGCCGAGGGAGGCGACTGGAGATCGGTCGGCATCGACGACGGTGTCAAGGGCATCATCACCTTCGTCCTGGTCACGATCGCCTCCGACATCGGCGGCTACGTTGCTGGCGTCCTCTTCGGCAAGCACCCGATGGCGCCGGTGATCTCGCCGAAGAAGTCCTGGGAGGGCTTCGCCGGCTCGTTCGTCTTCACGATCGCCGCCGGCGTGCTCCTGGTCGTCTACCTGCTCGACGGCGACTGGTGGGTCGGGGTGGCGCTCGGAGTCATCGCCGTCGTGATGGCCACCCTCGGCGATCTGTGCGAGTCGGTCATCAAGCGGGATCTCGGCGTGAAGGACATGAGCCAGGTCATTCCCGGCCACGGCGGCCTGATGGACCGGCTGGACTCCCTGCTCGCCACGATCGCCCCGATCTGGCTGCTGCTGCACTACGCCGTCTTCTCCCGCTGAGGCGCCCGCGCGGCAGCCGACGCGATCCGACCCTGACCGGCTAGGGTCGTCTGCGATGTCCAGCGAGCTCAGCGACCCGACGCCCGACCAGCCTTCCGGTGCTGTCGACGTGGATGCGCCGGGCGCCCCCGACGCCGGGGTGCCCGAGCGTCAGCCCGACTGGTGGCACCGCGACCACCCCACGTTCACGGCGCTGAGCGGCTTCTTCACCGGTCTTGCCTTCGTCATCCTCGTGCCGGGCACCTTCGCGGCGGTCCTCAGCGCGATGTTCGATCAAGACACGGTCGAGGACCTCTTCCCGCTCGTGCTGATCACCCTCGCCGTGCCGCTCGGCCTCGTCGTGGCCAAGCGCACCCGGCGGTTCGGCACCTACCTGTGGATCGGCATGGTGCTCACCGCGATCGTGGTGGTGGGCGTCGCCGCCGTCGTCTTGTGGCTGATGGTGACCTACGACCTCTGAGGGCCGCGCCCGCATCCGGCGATGCGGCATTCGTGCCGTCCTTCAGGGACACTGGGAGGGAGATGTCTGTGAACCCCAAGCCCCTCCCGCTGGTCTTCAGCGCCCCGCGCGGCCGCGCCAAGCCGCCGCGGCACCTCGCCGACCTCACGCTCGAGGAGCGAGGCGAGGCGGCCAAGGAGATCGGCCTGCCCGCGTTCCGGGCCAAGCAGCTCTCGACGCACTACTTCGAGCGGTTGGTCGACGACCCCGACCAGATGACCGACCTTCCGGCAGCCCAGCGTGCGGAGATGGCGGAGGCGTTCCTTCCCCGGCTCATGACGCCGTTGCGCACGCTCGAGGCCGACAAGGGCACCACGCGCAAGACGCTGTGGAAGCTTTTCGACGGGGCGCTGGTCGAGTCGGTGCTGATGCGCTACCCCGACCGGGCCACGGTGTGCATCTCCTCCCAGGCCGGGTGCGGCATGGCCTGCCCGTTCTGCGCCACCGGGCAGGGCGGCCTGCAACGCAACATGTCCACGGCCGAGATCGTGCACCAGGTCGTCGTGGCCGCCCGGGAGATGGCGTCCGGTGAGGTGGCGGGTGGGCCCGGCCGGCTCTCGAACGTCGTGTTCATGGGGATGGGCGAACCCCTGGCGAACTGGAAGTCGGTCATCGGCGCGGTGCGCCGCCTCACCGAGCCGGCGCCCTCAGGGCTGGGGCTCTCCGCACGCCACGTGACCGTCTCCACGGTCGGGCTCGTGCCACGGATCAACCAGCTGGCCGAGGAAGGCATCCCGGTCACCCTGGCGCTCAGCCTGCACGCCCCCGACGACGAGCTGCGCAACGACCTCGTCCCGATCAACACCCGGTTCTCCGTCGCCGAGACGGTCGAGGCGGCGTGGAACTACGCGCGGACCACCAAGCGCCGGGTGAGCATCGAGTACGCCATGATGCGCGACATCAACGACCAGGCCTGGCGCGCCGACCTGCTGGCCGACGTACTGACCTCCTACGGCGACTGGGGGTGGGTGCACGTCAACCTGATCCCGCTCAACGAGGTCCGCGGCTCGCAGTTCACCCGCTCACGCGACGAGGACACCGACGAGTTCGTACGCCGGCTCGAGGCCAAGGGCGTGCCGACGACCGTCCGCGACACCCGGGGCAACGAGATCGACGCTGCCTGCGGGCAGCTCGCCGCCTCGGAGTGAGCCGGACCGGCTGAAGGTCCGGCCCACGGGGTCGATCGACGCCCTCCCGGCGCTGGCACACGCCTGCGACCAGGCGGAGCCCGGAGCTTCGGAGGGGTGCCTTCCGCCGCCCGTTGCCTGAGCGGGTGCCCTCGGGACGGACCGGGCCAAGTGCACGGTTCCCCGCTCCGCGCGGACCCCTCGAGCCGGAGGCTCGGTCACCGCCGCACACCACGCGTCCTCGCTCGCTGCCGCAGTCGTGACCGGACGCTACGACGAGCCCGCCTGACCAGGCCTGGCCGGGCGATGTCACACTGCCGCGGCCTGTCTCGTCAACCTTGCATGAGCCAGGACGAGAGGATGACGAGCATGCGAATCGCAGTGGCCGGCGCGACCGGAACGGTCGGACAGCACGTGACG
>JAPSKJ010000173.1 GCA_031177735.1 Nocardioides sp. | reverse complement strand
GCGACCACGAGCGGGCCGCGGCCACCGTGCCGCTGACCCTCGACGGCGTGATCTCCCCGCAGGCCGGCTCCGCGCACGCCGCGATGCGGGCGCTCCTGGCCGCCCCGGAGTCGGGCGACGCGCTGCTGGTGACCGGCGCGTCCGTGGCCGGCAGCCGGGAGACGCTCGGCCGGCTGGTGGACCACATCCGTCGCTCGGAGCCGCGCCTGGCGGCGGCCCTGCACCCGACCCAGGAGCCGCTCCCCGACGGCGCGGACCGGGCCGCCTGCGACGACCTGTGGTTCCTCGCCTCCCGCGGGGAGGGACCCGCGTGGAGCTCGCGCGTGTGGGTGCCGCTGGTGACCCGGTTCTTCGAGTCGGGTGGCACCCGGATCCTCGTCGGCACCCGCGGGCTGCTCGGCGAGGGCTGGGACGCCCGCCGCATCACCGGGGTCGTCGACCTCACCACGGTCACCACCACGACGTCGGTGGTGCAGACCCGCGGACGCGCCCTGCGGGTGGATCCGGCCCACCCGGACAAGGTCGCGGTCAACTGGACGGTGGTGACCGTGGCTGCGGACCATCCGCGCGGCGACCACGACTGGCAGCGGTTGGTCCGCAAGCACCAGGGGTTCTTCGGCGCGGCCGACGACGGCGCCATCGTCGACGGCGTCGCGCACATCGACCCCGCGTTCTCGCCCTACCAGCCGCCGACGCCGGCCGAGATCCCGGAGATCAACACCCGCGCCCTCCTGCGCGCCGCGGACCGCGACCGGATCCGCGCCCGCTGGCAGGTGGGAGCGCCGTACGACGACGAGGTGACCCGCACCGTGCGGCTCGTCCCGGCGCGGGCGTCCCAGGCCGCAGGCGCGGCGCAGCCGCTGCGGGTCGATCCCGAGGCGACGCCTGCGGTGCTGGTGCGGCCGGGCGGGTTGGAGGTGGTCAACCTGCCGTCCACGCGGGGGGAGCGCATCGCCTCGCGGGGGAGCGCCGCACTCGCGGTCGTCGGCGTGCTGGCCGCGGTGTGGGGGCTGGCCTCCGCGGTGGTCGATGGCACCGGGGCCGGCTGGGCCACAGGGATCGGGACGGCGCTGGCCTGCGCCCTCGGCGCCTTCGCCTGGTCCACAGCCGCCCGGGTGGCGAGCGGGCGGCGGATCCTCGCGGCCGCCGGCGTACCTCCGTCGCTGGCGCGGGTCGCGGCCGCGCTGGCCGACGCCCTGCACGGCACGGGGCGGTCGTCGCTGGGTGCCGAGGCGCTGGAGATCGAGGTCGACCCCGCCGGCGCCTACCGGATCCGGCTCGCCGGCGTGCCGGAGGGGGAGTCGGCGCTCTTCGCCGACGCGCTCGACGAGGTGGTGTCGCCGATCGCCTCGCCACGCTACGTGCTGCCGCGTTGGGTGCTCACCGAGCGTCGGCGCCGCTGGCACGAGCTCGCCGCGCTGGCGCGCGGCCGGAAGGTCCAGCCCGACGGGCAGGTGTGGCATGCGGTGCCGACCGCGCTCGGGGCCCGACGGGCCGACGCGGATGCCTTCGCGGACGCGTGGGACCGCTGGGTCGGTGGCGGCCGGCCGGAGCGGACGTCATCGCCCACCGGAGCCGGTGTGCTCGCCGCGCAGCGGGGCGCGGATCCCTTCGCCGTCTCCTCGACGATCCGACGGCACTGGCACTGAGCCAGCCCCGAGGTCGGCCGGGTGGCGGGTCGCGCGGTCAGGCCGGCGCGACGACCTCGGTGAGGGAGCGGACCAACGGCGCGAGCTCGGGCATCGCCTCGGCGTCGGTGAGCGCCTCGCGCAAGGTCGCGTCGTGGGTGGGCCGGGCCTCGGCGAGCAGGCGCTCGCCCGCCGCGGTCAGCTCGGTGTAGATGCCGCGGCGGTCGTCGGCGCAGAGCACCCGGTGGAGCAGGCCGCGGTTCTCCAGGCGGGTGACGAGGCGCGTGGTCGCGCTGGCGGAGAGCGCGGCGGCACGGGCCAGCTGCTGCATCCGCATGTGCCAGCCGTCCTGGCGGGCGAGCGCGTCGAGCACGGTGAACTCGACGACCGACAGGTCGTGCCCGCTCTGCAGCGACTTCTCCAGCCGTCCCTCGATCAGGCCGTGCACCGCGGCCAGGGTGCGCCATCCCTGAGCGCGGATCTCCACAGCGTCGTTGCTGATGCCCATCGTCTGCCTCCTCGGGGACGAACGCCACCAGCATACCTGACTTGAGCGCTTAGTGCGCGTGTGCAACTATACCGTTGCGTCTGCAACTAATGCACGCGCTGGCTATCTGCGTGCTCACTCTTGTATCCCGAAGGAATCCCATGCCTCTCGCACTCCTCGCGCTCGCAATCGGCGGGTTCGGAATCGGACTCACGGAGTTCGTCATCATGGGCCTGCTGCCCGACGTCGCCACGGACTTCGGCGTCGACGAGACCACTGCGGGCTACCTCATCTCCGGCTACGCACTCAGCGTCGCGGTGGGCGCGATCCTTCTGACGCTCGCGCTGACGCGAGTGCCGCGCAAGGTCGCCCTGCTCGGCCTGATGGTGCTCTTCATCGCCGGCAACCTGGTCAGCGCGCTCGCTCCCAGCTACTCCGTGATGCTGGCCGGCCGGATCATCGCGGCGCTGTGCCACGGCGCGTTCTTCGGCATCGGTGCCGTCGTCGCGGCCGACCTCGTGCCCCGTGAGCGACGCGCACAGGCGATCGCGCTGATGTTCGGCGGTCTCACGGTGGCCAACGTGCTCGGTGTCCCGCTCGGCACGCTGCTCGGCCAGGCCGCCGGGTGGCGGTCGACCTTCTGGGCGATCACGGCGATCGGTGTGGCCGCCTTCGTGGGCATCAGCCTCCTCGTCCCCGCCCAGACCGCCCGCGCGAACGGGCCGACGCGGGTGCGGCAGGAGCTCTCCGCCTTCGCCAGCCCCCAGGTGTGGTTCTCGATCGTGCTGACGGTGTTGGGCTATGGCGGGATGTTCGGCGGGTTCACCTACATCGCCTACACCCTCACCGAGGTCAGCGGCTTCGCCGAGGGTGCGGTGCCGTGGCTGCTGGTCCTCTTCGGTGTCGGCCTCTTCGGTGGCAACCTGCTGGGCGGTCGCTGGGCCGACCGCGACCTGCTCCGCACCCTGGCCGGCGTGCTGGCCGGCCTGACTGTCGTGCTCGCGGTCTTCGCGCTCGTCGCAGGCAGTCAGATCCTGACCGTGCTCGCGCTGCTCCTGATGGGCTTCTTCGGCTTCGCCACCGTCCCGGCCCTGCAGATGCGCGTCATGGCCCACGCTGCCCACGCCCCGACGTTGGCCTCGGGTGCCAACATCGCCGCCTTCAACGTCGGCAACGCGCTCGGCGCCTGGATCGGCGGGCTCACCCTCGCCGCCGGCCTCGGTTACACCTCGCCGCTGTGGGCCGGCGCAGCCGTCACGCTCGCCAGCCTGGCCGTCCTCGCCGTGGCCGCCCGGGCGCGCGGTGGCGAGCTCGCGGGGGCGCGGCAGCCGGAGCCGGTGCTGGTGGACTGACCGCGACCGCGGACGGCCGCGCCCGCCGGGGGTCGGCCGTCCGCCCCGACTGCGATGCGATACTTGCCGCCGCATGCCTCCGTAGCTCAGCTGGATAGAGCATCGGCCTTCTAATCCGACGGTCGCAGGTTCGAATCCTGCCGGGGGCGCGGCCGCTGCCGTGAGGGCAGCAAGCCTGACCAGCCGGACGGGCGTGTGCTCTCCCCAGGTGGACGTGGGCACACGCCCGCTCGGCGTCGCGGCCGGCGCCGTCGGCATGGCGGCGCAGGGCCGATCGTGTCGAGGCGACGGCGCGTGCAGGAGCCCACAGACCGGTCGCTAAGGTCGCCTGCATGACCTCCACGAGCATCGAGCTGGGCCGTCCCGCGTCCGGAGACGTCATCGATCTGATCATCGACGACCACCGTCTCTTCGAGCACCTGCTGCGCCAGCTGCGCGACTCCACGCAGGACCGCGACGCCGTCCGGCGTGCCTTCGCCCACGTCCTGGTCGCCCACGGCGAGGCCGAGGAGGAGCTGGTCTATCCGGTCCTGCGCCGCAAGTCCGGCGACATCGGCGAGCACGAGGTCGAGCACGGCCACGAGGAGCACGCCGAGGGCAACCAGGCGCTGCTGAAGGTGCTCGAGCTCAAGGGCACCGACACCCAGGCGTTCACCGACGCCGTCGAGGAGCTGAGCAACCTCATCGCGCACCACATCGCCGAGGAGGAGCTCACCATCCTCAGCCCGGCACGCGAGGACGTCAGCCCCCGGGTGCGCCGGGAGCTGGGTGAGACGTGGGCGAAGCGCCGCAACCAGCTCATCGACGAGGGCTGTGGCGAGGTGGACAACGTCCGCCGCCTGGTCGCCGCGGCCGAGGAGCAGGGGCTGCTCGACGACTGAGCGGCCCTCACGGCGCTGGCGCCGTTAGGGACCATCGGGCAGTATGGAGGATGCGCTGAAAAAGCCGGCGTGCCACTCTCGGGTTACGGAGCTGAGGCATGACGGGACCGCCACCGAGCAGGCGCGCAGATTTGGTCGCGCTGACCGATCGCCTGCTCCGCGACGCGCGGACGTCCGCCGATCCGCAACGCAGGGCCGAGCTGCTCGCACAGGTGCTCGAGGCGCACCGCGACATCATCGACGTCCTTGCGGACCTCTACGGCGGTGACGCCTCGGAGGAGACCAGGCTGGCCACGCACGAGGCGTTCGCGCTCGCGCTGGCCGACTTCGACCCGGCGGAGGGGACCGACCTGCTCTCCTTCGCCGTCCCGATCGTCGTACGCCGCCTGCGCCGGCGCCTGCGCGACAGCGGCTGGTCCGTCCGGCCGCCTGCGCCGCGCGGGGTGGCCTGCCGGGTGGTCGCCGACGACTGAGCCCGTGTGCTCAGCGCGTCCGCGCCATCCACGCCTCGACGTCGTCGGCCGAGCGGGGGAGTGCGGCGGAGAGGTTTCGCGAGCCCTCGCCGGTCACGAGGATGTCGTCCTCGATCCGGATGCCGATGCCGCGCAGCTCCTCGGGGACGAGGAGGTCGTCGGTCTGGAAGTACAGTCCCGGCTCGACGGTGAGCACCATGCCTTCGGCGAGGGTGCCCTTGGCGTAGGCCTCGGGCGCGGCGTGGCCGCAGTCGTGGACGTCCATCCCCAGCATGTGCGAGGTGCCGTGCAGCGTCCACCGCGAGTAGACCTTGCTGTCCTCGCTCAGCGCCTCCTCGACCGGCACCGGCAGCAGCCCGAGGTCGTCGAGGCCGTGGGCCAGCACCGTCATCGCAGCGAGGTGCGCGGCGCGGAACTCCGCACCGGGCCGCACCGCCGCGATGCCGGCTTCCTGCGCCTGGAAGACGAGGGTGTAGAGGTCACGCTGCAGCGGGGTGAAGGTGCCGGAGACGGGCAGCGTGCGCGTCACGTCGGCGGTGTAGAGGTTGCGACCCTCGGCGCCCATGTCGAGCAGCACCAGCTCGCCGGGCACGATCGGGCCGGTGTTGT
>JAPSKJ010000172.1 GCA_031177735.1 Nocardioides sp. | reverse complement strand
ACGGGAGACCAGTGATGGCCCGCAGCTTCCTCCGCGACGACGACCTCACGCCGGCCGAGCAGCGCCGGGTCCTCGACCTGGCGGCGCAGCTCAAGGCCGACCCGTTCGGCGCCAAGCCGCTCGCCGGCCCGCGCACCGTCGCGACGATCTACGACAAGCCCACGCTGCGCACGCAGTCGTCCTTCGCGGCGGGCATCGCCGAGCTCGGCGGCCACCCGATGCTGGTCGACGGCAAGCTCGCCGGCATCGGCGTGCGCGAGTCGGTCGCCGACGTCGCGCGCGTCCTTGGACGCCAGGCATCGGTGATCGTCTGGCGCACCTTCGAGCAGGCCAAGATCGAGGAGATGGCCGCCTTCAGCGGCGTGCCCGTCGTCAACGCGCTGACCGACGACTTCCATCCCTGCCAGCTCATCGCCGACCTGCTCACCATCCGGGAGCACAAGGGCGGTGACCTGGCCGGGCTGCGTGTGGCGTTCGTCGGTGACGGCGCCTGCAACATGGGCAACTCCTGGCTGCTGGCCGGGGCCACCGCCGGCATGCACGTCGTCATCGGAGCGCCGGAGGGCTACGCGCCGGGGGAGGACATGTTCGCCGCCGCCGCGAAGATCGGCGCCGAGACGGGTGGCTCGGCGCGCTGGGAGCAGGACCCGGTCGCCGCGGTGGCCGGAGCGGACGTCGTCGTCACCGACACCTGGGTGTCGATGGGCAGGGAGGAGGAGGCCGCCGCGCGGCTGGCCGTCTTCGCGCCCTACCAGGTGACCGAGGAGCTCATGGCTCACGCGGCCGACGACGCGATCGTGATGCACTGCCTCCCGGCGTACCGCGGCAAGGAGATCGCCGCCTCGGTCATCGACGGCCCACGCAGCGTGGTCTGGGACGAGGCCGAGAACCGACGCCACGCGCAGAAGGCCGTGATCGCCTTCCTGCTGGAGCAGGGCTGAGGCTGTCATGACCGAGCAGGCGCTGCGGCCCACCACGAAGAACGCCCGTCACCAGCTGATCGTCGAGCTGGTGGGCGGCCACGAGGTGCGCTCCCAGAGCGAGCTCGCCGACCTGCTCGCCGGCCGCGGTGTCCAGGTCACCCAGGCGACCCTGTCCCGCGACCTGGTCGAGCTGGACGCCGTCAAGGTGCGCGGCGCCTCCGGGGCGCTGGTCTACGCGGTTCCGGGCGAGGGCGGTGACCGCCGGGCGGTCGCACCGGGGGAGTCCACCGCCACGCGGCACCGGCTCGCCCGGCTGTGCCAGGAGCTCCTGGTCAGCGCCGAGGCCAGCGCCAACCTCGTCGTGCTGCGCACCCCGCCCGGAGCCGCCCAGTTCCTCGCCTCCGCCTTCGACAAGGCCGAGTTCCCCGACATCCTCGGCACGATCGCCGGCGACGACACGGTGCTCGTGATCGGCCGCGACCCGCAGGGCGGTGACGACCTGGTGCGCCGCTTCCTCGCGCTCGCCGACCACACCGACCACACCGACGGCCACACAGACGGCCACACCACCGACCACACCACCGACCACAGCAGCAGCAGCGAAGAGGAGTAGGAAACACGTGAGCAAGGTCCTGACCTCCCTGCCCCAGGGAGAACGTGTCGGCATCGCCTTCTCGGGAGGGCTGGACACGTCCGTGGCCGTCGCCTGGATGCGCGACAAGGGCGCGATCCCGTGCACCTACACCGCCGACATCGGGCAGTACGACGAGCCCGACATCTCCGGCGTGCCGGCCCGCGCGCTGCAGTACGGCGCCGAGATCGCGCGTGCCGTGGACTGCCGGCGCGAGCTGGTCGAGGAGGGCCTGGCCGCCCTCGCCTGCGGCGCCTTCCACATCCGGTCCGGCGGCCGCGCCTACTTCAACACCACGCCGCTGGGCCGCGCGGTCACCGGCACCAAGCTGGTCCGCGCGATGCACGAGGACGGCGTCGACATCTGGGGCGACGGTTCGACCTTCAAGGGCAACGACATCGAGCGTTTCTACCGCTACGGGCTGCTGGCCAACCCGGCACTGCGCATCTACAAGCCCTGGCTCGACGCCGAGTTCGTCACCGAGCTGGGCGGCCGCGCCGAGATGAGCCAGTGGCTCACCGAGCACGGCCTGCCCTACCGCGACAGCAAGGAGAAGGCCTACTCCACCGACGCCAACATCTGGGGCGCCACCCACGAGGCGAAGACGCTGGAGCACCTCGACGTGTCCCTGGAGGTCGTCGAGCCGATCATGGGCGTGAAGTTCTGGGACCCGTCGGTCGAGATCCCGACCGAGGACGTCACCATCCGCTTCGAGGCGGGGCGTCCGGTGGCGATCAACGGCACGACGTACGACGACTCGGTCGCCCTGGTGCTGGAGGCCAACGCCATCGGCGGCCGGCACGGGCTCGGCATGTCCGACCAGATCGAGAACCGGATCATCGAGGCGAAGTCGCGCGGCGTCTACGAGGCGCCCGGCATGGCGCTGCTGTGGATCGCCTACGAGCGGCTGCTCAACGCCATCCACAACGAGGACACCATCGCGATCTACCACTCCGAGGGTCGTCGCCTCGGCCGGCTGCTCTACGAGGGCCGGTGGCTGGACCCGCAGGCGCTGATGCTGCGCGAGTCGATCCTGCGCTGGATCGCCTCCCTCGTCACCGGCGAGGTGACCCTGCGCCTGCGTCGCGGCGAGGACTACACCGTGCTCGCCACCGACGGCCCGGCGTTCTCCTACCACCCCGAGAAGCTCTCGATGGAGCGCACCGAGAACGCCGCATTCGGCCCGATGGACCGGATCGGCCAGCTGACCATGCGCAACCTCGACATCGCCGACTCCCGGGCCAAGCTCGAGATGTACGCCGCCCAGCCGCTCGACCAGGGCCAGGTGCTGGTCGAGCACGGCACCCTCTACGGGGAGCTCGAGGCGGGCGGCGCCGAGCGGATCGCCGACAACCCCGAGCTGACCGGCGAGGAAGAGGCTGCCCTCGAGGGGGCCGCCATGGAGTTCGGGACCGACTGATGAGCGAGCTGACGGAGCGGACCGGAGCGACCCCGGCGTCCACGACGGGGGAGGGCAAGCTGTGGGGCGGCCGCTTCGCGGGCGGGCCCTCACCCGAGCTGGAGGCGCTGTCCCGGTCGACCCACTTCGACTGGCGGCTCGCGCTCTACGACATCGCCGGGTCGCACGCCCACGCCAAGGCGCTGGGCGCTGCCGGGCTGCTGAGCGCCGAGGAGGAGCTGGAGCTCCACCGGGGGCTGGACGTGCTCGCGGAGCGCTACACCTCCGGGGCGCTGCAGCCGGCCGTCTCCGACGAGGACGTCCACGGCGCGCTCGAGCGCCTGCTCATCGAGGAGGTCGGCCCGGAGATCGGTGGCAAGCTGCGCGCCGGCCGGTCGCGCAACGACCAGATCGCCACGCTGTTCCGGTCCTACCTGCTCGACCACCGTCGCGTCCTGGCCCGGCTCGTCCTCGACCTGGTCGAGGCGTTGGCTGCGCAGGCCGAGACGCACCTCGGCGCGATCATGCCCGGGCGCACCCACCTGCAGCACGCGCAACCGGTGCTGCTCTCGCACCACCTCCTCGCGCACGGCTGGGCGCTGCTGCGCGACGTCGACCGGCTCGGCGACTGGCACGACCGGGTCGTCTCCGACTCGCCCTACGGCAGCGGCGCGCTCGCCGGCCAGAGCCTGGGACTCGACCCCCAGCTGGTGGCCCGCGAGCTCGGGTTCACCGGCTCGACGGCCAACTCCATCGACGGCACCGCCTCCCGCGACTTCGTCGCGGAGTTCGCCTTCGTGTGCGCCCAGATCGGCGTCGACGTGAGCCGCATCGCCGAGGAGATCATCCTCTGGGCGACCAAGGAGTTCGACTTCATCACCCTGCACGACTCCTGGTCCACCGGCTCCTCGATCATGCCGCAGAAGAAGAACCCCGACATCTCCGAGCTGGCCCGCGGCAAGGCCGGGCGCCTGGTCGGCAACCTGACCGGGCTGCTCACCACGCTCAAGGCGCTGCCGCTGGCCTACAACCGTGACCTGCAGGAGGACAAGGAGCCGGTCTTCGACTCCCTGGACACCCTCGAGGTGCTGCTGCCCGCCTTCACCGGGCAGGTCGCCACCCTGGTCTACAACACCGACCGGATGGCCGAGCTCGCGCCGCAGGGTTTCTCGCTGGCCACCGACATCGCGGAGTGGCTGGTGCGCGAGGGCACGCCGTTCCGGGTCGCCCATGAGCTCGCCGGTGCCTGCGTGCGCGCCGCCGAGGCGCGCGGCGTGGAGCTCGCCGACCTCACCGACGAGGAGTTCGCGGCGATCTCGCCGGCGCTCACGCCGCAGGTCCGCCTGGTCCTGACCGCCGAGGGGTCCGTCGCCTCACGCAGCGGCCGCGGCGGCACCGCGCCCGAGCGGGTGCGCGAGCAGCTGGCCGAGCTGAGGGAGCGGTCGGCGACGTACCGCGCCTCGCTGGGCTGAACCGCGGCGCTTCTGGTCACAGTGGCCGTGTGATGGACGAGACGACGCGTGCGATCACCGCTCTGGAGGAGGTGCTCGCACTCCCGGTCGGGCAAGCCGCGCCCCGCCTGCTCGGCTCGGTGCTGCGGCACGGCCCGGTGGCGGTGCGGCTGACCGAGGTGGAGGCGTACGCCGGCGCTGACGACCCCGGCTCGCACGGCTACCGGGGGAAGACCGCCCGCAACGCCGTGATGTTCGGTCCGGGGGGGCACCTCTACACCTACTTCACCTACGGGATGCACGTGTGTGCCAACGTGGTCGTCGAGCCGGAGGGCCACGCGAGCGGGATCCTGCTCCGCGCCGGTGAGGTCGTCGACGGCATCGAGACCGCCCGACTGCGACGCCCCGGCTCCTCCGACCGCGACCTCGCGCGGGGTCCGGCGCGCTTGTGCCGGGCGATGGGCATCGAGCTGCGTCACGGGGGCACGGACCTGCGCACCGGCGCGATCCGCCTCGAGCTCGGCCAGCCGGCCGAGCACGTCTCGACGGGTCCACGCGTCGGGCTGCGTGGCGCACCGGAACGGCCGTGGCGGTTCTGGATCACGGGGGATCCGACGGTGTCGGCGTACCGGCCGGCGAAGCGCCTGGAGCCGCGCTCGACACCTCCGCGGCCCCAGGACGTACCCCGATTTGATGCCCCGGACACCTCGATGTAATGTTCTTCCTGTCGCCGCGAGCGGCTCCCACACCGGGGCATCAGCCCACAAGGTCCGAGGAGTCGGATGCGACGGCACCGGCTCCGAAGAGCCTCGCAGAAGACCGGCTACACGCCGAGTTGACGCGGAGGAAGCGGTCCGGTAAGTTTTTGCAGGTTGCCCGGAGCGAGGTCGAGAGGCCGAGCGAAGTGCGCGTGTGATTCTTGAGAACTCAACAGTGTGTCATATAGTCGACGAATTAGTTTGTTATGCCCCGTCGACACCTCTGAGGTGTTGATGGTTTCTTTGACAATGGATTCTGACAATTTTGTCAGTGATC
>JAPSKJ010000171.1 GCA_031177735.1 Nocardioides sp. | reverse complement strand
GAGGGCGTGCTCGTCGAGCCGGGCTCGGTGGCCCCACCGCCCGTGCAAGCGGCGAGCAGCACCCACGGGGCGGCGAGTGCGAGGAAGCGCCTCATGCGGTGTCCTTCCGAGAACCCCCGAGCGGGCAATCAGGAAGGTAACTCACCAGAAGGCCTGCGCGGAACGCTTCCGCGCCGCCTGTGGATCACCGACCCACACGACCGGCAGGCAGCGGGTCGACCACCGGCTCGGCGGCCGCGGCCGTGTCGCGCTCCCCGAGCTTGACGGCGACCACGCCGGCCAGCACGAGCGCTCCCCCGACCACCTGGGCGACACCCGGCTCCTGGCCCACCAGGACCCAGGCGGCCACGACGGCGGTGAGCACCTCGAGCAGCGCGACGAAGGAGGCCAGCCGCGAGCCGAGGCGGCGACCCGCCATCACGCCGGTGCCGTACGCGACGGCGCAGGTCAGCACGCCCAGTCCGAGGATCGGCAGCCACCAGGGCAGCTCGGCGCCGGCGTACTCCACAGGACCCGAGGCGACCTCGACCGGGATCAGCCTCACCAGGGCGAGGCCGCCCAGGACCACGAAGCCGACGACGAGACCGAGCCACGCGAGCGCCAGCGGTGGGATTCCGGTCGAGTCGTCACCGATGACGACGAAGTACGCCGCGGCACCGACCATGGCTGCCAGCGCCCACGCCACCCCGGCGAGACTGAGGTCGGCGCCGGTGACCAGGTCGAGCACGAAGACCAGGCCCAGCACGGCCAGCGCCGCCCCGAGCAGGGTGAGCGGCCCCGGCCGCTGCCCGTGGCGCAGCCACATCCACGCGACCACGGCGACGGGGGCGGTGTACTCGATCAGGAGCGCCGGGCCGACATCCATCAGCTGGACGGCCGAGAAGTAGCAGAACTGCGCCCCGGCCGCACCCAGGATGCCGTAGGCGAGCACGGTGCCGACCCGACGGCGCACATGGATCCAGCGGCCGCGGAGCGCGACCAGGGCGAACGGCGTCAACGCCATCACGCCGATGCCGACTCGGGCGAGCAGGGCCCCGCCGGTCGACCAGCCGGCATCGAAGAGACCACGCGCGATCGTGCCCGACAGGCCGAAGGTGACCGCGGAGACGACCGCGAAGGCGAGCCCGGCCGGGAGCCCGGAGGACCGCGTCGGCGAGCCCGGCTTGTCATGAGCAAACGTGGTCATGACTCATGACAATAGGTCGGCCGGAGTAACCTGTCAACGTGGTTTTCGCTCATGACACCGAGATGGCCCTGCAGTCCGCGGTCACCCTCGTCAACACTCTGCCGGGGATGCCGGGTGAGGCCGACGACCTGACCAGCGTCGCCGAGCTCAACGCGTTCTACGAGCGGTTCGACTACACCGGCCGCCACGACCGCACGCGCGAGGAGCTCGAGGCCGTGCGCGAGCTGCGGCCCCGGCTGCGCGAGGTGATGCTCGCCCCGCGCGACCAGGCGGTGGCGCTGGTCAACACCATGCTGGCCGAGGCCCGGGCCGTGCCCCAGCTGGTGCGGCACCCGCCCTACGACTGGCACATCCACGCGACCACCCCCGACGCTCCGCTGGCCAGCCGGATCTGCGTGGAGACCGCGATGGCGATGGTCGATGTGATCCGCGCCGACGAGATGTCGCGCCTGGGCGTGTGTGCCGACGAGGACTGCGCCGACATCGTGCTCGACCTGTCGCGCAACCGGTCCAAGCGGTTCTGCTCCACGGCGTGCGGCAACCGCAACGCGGTCGCCGCCTATCGCGCACGGCAGTCCGCCGCCAGCTGAGCCGGCGGGCTCAGGTCGGCCCGTCGCGGGTCGTCCTGGGCCAGCCGCACGGCAGCGGCGAGCGCCTCGTGCTCAGTCGCCGAGGAACCGGCGCAGCACCTCGAGGAAGACCTCCGGTCGCTCCGAGTGGACCCAGTGGCCGGCACCCTTCACGGTCACCTTGCGATGCCGCGGGAACCAGCGTTCCATCGCCGGCTCGTAGTCGTCCCGCACGTAGTCGGACCGCTCCCCTGCGATCCACAGGACCGGACCGTCGTACGGCGAGACGTCGGCCAGCCGGTCCGCCGGCCAGCTGCCGATCTCGGCCAGGTCGCGCGCGAGCACGTCGAGGTTGAGCTGCCAGTACCAGCGGTCACCGTCGCGGCGCAGGTTCTGCAGCAGGAAGCCTCGGATCGTCGGATCGGGCACGGCCTCGGCGAACGCGGCGTCGGCATCCTCGCGACGCTCGAGCGCATCGAGGTCCAGCCCCTGCATCGCTGCGGTGTAGACCGTGAAGTCGCGCGCGGTCGGGTAGGCGACCGGCGACATGTCGGCCACCACCAGCCGCTCGACGAGGTCGGGACGCCTCAGCGCGAGCACCATGGCCACCTTGCCGCCCATCGAGTGGCCCACCACCGTTGCGGGCTCCTCGCCGAGCGCGCCGGCGACCTGCTCGGCCATCTCGAGGTAGTCGAACCGGTCGGACCGCGGCGAGCGGCCGTGGTGCGGCAGGTCAAGGAGCAGCACTCGGTGCTGGTCCGCCAGCGCCTTGCCGAGCGTGGTCCAGTTGCGCCCCTGCCCGAACAGGCCGTGCAGGAAGACGATGCGAGTGCCGCTCTCCCCGAGCTCAGTGCGGTGGAGGTCCTCAGTCGGCTGGGTCACGGGCGCAGCCTAGTGAGGCCGGCTGGTCGCGCGGTCACCATGTGCGCCGGGATCGCTCAGAAGCCGCCGAAGTCCCCGCCGCCGAAGTCGCCGCCGCCCCAGTCGCCGCCGCCGCCGTCGCCGCCTCCGTAGTCGCCGCCACCGTCACCACCGGAGTCGCCACCCTCGCCACCGCCGTCGCCACCGGAGTCGCCGCCCCAGCCGTCGAAGCCGCCCATGGCGCCGAACATCAGCCCCATGGTCATCCAGTTCATCACCGCGAAGGAGGCGAAGTAGCCGGCGGCGTACGGCTGGTAGGCCGGACCGCCCTGCCAGTAGGGCATCCGCCGGGCACCGACCATGACCTGCCGGGCGTCGGGCTCGGCACCGACGTTGACCCGTTCAGCGTCGAGGGCGCAGGCCGGCACGTCGCGCGGCTCACCGCCCGGCGGGGCCCAGAGCACGTCGGTGACCGACAGACCGTGGCGGGGGTCGAAGAAGCACGGCGGGCGCCGCGTCGGGAGCGGCTCGCCGGCGACGCGTGCGCGCACGCACGCGATCGCGTAGCGACCGTCCTCGATGATCGAGGTCACGTGCCGGACGTCGTCGGGTGCGGTCATCGAGTCGCCCGCCTGCTTGGCCGCCTCGTAGGCGTCGAGCGCCCGCTGGTAGTCGGCGTTGGCACCCTCGTCGAGGTGCCGGCCGGCCAGCTCGAGGTCGAGCTCCTGGAGGTCCTCGCCGAAGGCGGTGACGTCTTCGAAGGTGAGCTTCCGCACGGGGGCCAGGTCGGCCTCGGCCCGCTCGAGCGCCTTGCGCCGCTGCGTGCGTTGCGTGACGACGACGAGTCCGAGCGCGATCGCGACGATCGCCAGGACGAGGATGAGCTCCGACATGCCTCCAGATTACGCGGGCTCACCTACTCGCTCGCCTGCCGCGCGCAGCCACGCGCTCAACCCGAGGACCGCCTCGCGGAGCTCGGGCGGGTCGAGCACCGTGAAGTCGAATCCCAGCCAGGCCACGTGCAGCGCCATGCCGCGCAGGTCCTCGCCGCCGACGCTGAGGACGCAGCGGTCCTCGCTGACCGGCTCCAGCACGCCGTCGTAGATGTTCACCCGCTCGCGCACCTGGTCGGCACCCGCGTGCAGCAGCACCCGGCCCTGGAGGGGGTACGCCGACGTCGACACGCCCCGCTGCACGAACTCGACCGGGTCGGGGTGCTCGCGGCGGCGGAACTGCCAGGTGGTGGTGCGCAACGTGTGCAACCGGTCGAGCCGGAAGGTGCGCCAGTCGTCGCGGTCGAGGTCATAGGCCATCAGGTACCAACGGCGACCGGTCGCCACCAGCTGGTAGGGCTCGGCGCGGCGCTCTGTGATGGCGCCGGCGCGGTCGGCGTAGGAGAACTCCACGCGGAGCCGGTCGCGGCAGGCCCGCGCCAGCGCGAGCAGGCTGTCGGCGTCGACCTCGATGCGGGCGCCGTCGAGCGTCGCGATCGAGTCGTGGATCGCGCGCACCTCCGCGCGCAGTCGCGCCGGTAGCACCTGGTCGAGCTTGGCCAGGGTGCGCACGGCGGCCTCGCTGGCGCCGGCGACGGTGCCCCCGGCGGCCAGGCGCAGGGAGACGGCGGTGGCGATCGCCTCGTCGTCGTCGAGGAGGAGCGGCGGAAGCGCCTTGCCGGCACCGAGCTGGTAACCACCGCCCGCGCCCTGGGTCGCGTTGACGGGATAGCCGAGCGCCCGCAGGCGCTCGACGTCACGCCGGATGCTCCGCGTGGTGACCCCCAGTCGGTCTGCGAGCTCCGGGCCGCTCCACACGGGGCGCTGCTGGAGCAGCGCGAGCAGCCGCAGCACGCGCTCCGTCGTTCCGATCTCCGCCATGGCCACACCGTGCCACACACAGCGGACAAGAACGGTCCGCTTAGGTGGAGATAGTGGGCTCGACCGAAGGCACACCCCGTGCCGTCGAACCGAGAGGACCCTCGATGCCCTTCCACGCCCCGCCAGCGACCGACGAGCGCACCTTGATCGCCGGCTTCCTGCGCCAGCAGCAGGACGCCTTCCGTGCCGCGGCCTTCGGCCTCACCGACGAGCAGGCCGGCGCTCGCCCGACGCCGAGCGCGCTCACGGTCGGCGTCCTGGTCAAGCACGCGACCGGCGTGCAGCGCGGCTGGCTCGCCTCGGCGCTGGCCGCGCCCGGACGTCCGGTCGAGGAGCACAGTCAGGAGGAGCAGTACGCCGAACGCGCCGACGAGTTCACGTGGACCGACCGCGACACCCTGTTCACCGCCCTCGCGACGTACGACGAGGTGTGCAGCCAGGTCCAGGACGCCGTCGCGACCCTGGAGCTCAGCACGCCCGTGCCGGTCCCGCAGGCGCCGTGGAACCCGCAGGACGTCGAGGCGTGGTCGGTGCGCTGGGTGTGGCTCCACCTGATCGAGGAGCTGGCCCGGCACGCCGGCCACGCCGACATCATCCGGGAGGCGGTCGACGGGGCGACCATGTACGAGCTGGTGGCAGCCGCCGAGGGGATCCCGGAGACGCCGTGGCTGAAGCCCTGGCGTCCGGCCGTGAGCGCCGGAGCCTGAGGCTCAGACCGGCTGGGCGGCCGGGGGCCGCGCTGTCCCCGGCCTGTCGGCGTCCTCACGCGCCGTAGCCGTAGAAGCCCCTGCCTGTCTTGCGACCGAGCTCACCGGCCGCGACCTTCTCCTCCAGCGTCGAGGCGGGCGCGAAGCCGGGCTCGCCGAACTCGGTGAACAGCTCCCTCTGGATCGCGAGCGAGACGTCGTTGCCGACGACGTCGAGCAGCGCGAAGGGGCCCATCGGGAAGCCGGCCGTCTCGGTGATCGCG
>JAPSKJ010000170.1 GCA_031177735.1 Nocardioides sp. | reverse complement strand
GGGCCGCACAGCGCCGTGGCCCGGCGCGACGGAGCCGGTGGCTCGTGTCCGGGGGCGCGAACCGGGTACCCGCCCCGCATGACCCGCTACGGCTTCCACGCCAGCCACGAGCAGATCGCGCCGGCACAGCTGCTGGCCGACGTACGCCGTGCGGAGCAGGCCGGCTTCCAGGCCGCCATGTGCTCCGACCACTTCTCCCCCTGGAGCCGCCGCCAGGGGCACTCGGGCTACGCCTGGTCATGGCTCGGCGCCGCGCTGGCCACCACCGACCTGACCTTCGGAGTGGTCAGCGCCCCTGGCCAGCGCTACCACCCGGCGGTGCTCGCCCAGGCGATCGCCACCCTGGCCTCGATGTTCCCCGGCCGCTTCTGGACCGCGCTGGGCAGCGGTGAGGCCAGCAACGAGCACATCACCGGCGACGTCTGGCCGCGCAAGGAGATCCGCACCCAGCGGCTCGAGGAGTGCGTCGACGTGATCCGCCGGATGCTCCGCGGGGAGGAGGTCAGCCACGACGGCCTGGTCACCGTGGACCGTGCCCGGCTGTGGGAGGTCCCCGACCCGCTCCCCCGTCTCGTCGGCCCGGCCGTCTCGCTGGACAGTGCCGCCCGAGTCGCCCGCTGGTCCGACGGCATGGTCACCGTCAACCAACCGCACGAGCAGCTGAGGCGGATGATCGAGGCCCACCGCGACGCCGGTGGCACCGGTCCACTGGCGCTCCAGGTGCACCTGTCGTGGGCACCGACGGAGGAGGAGGCCGCGGCGATCGCCCACGACCAGTGGCGCAGCAACGTCTTCCCCGAGCCGATCTGCTGGGACGTCGACAGCAGCGACGGCTTCGACGTGATCGCCGAGACCGTGACGATCGAGAAGGTCCGGCAGGTCGTCGACGTCTCCGCCGACCTCGGCTGGCACCGCGACCGGCTCGCGAGCTACGCGGAGCTGGGCTTCGACGAGATCTACCTCCACCACGTGGGGCAGTCGCAGGAGCGCTTCCTCGACGCCTTCGGCGAGCACGTGCTCCCCCAGCTCAGGAGCGGGTCGTGACCGGCCTGGTCAGCACCGGTGACCTGTGGTGGAAGAACGCCGTCATCTACTGCGTCGACATCGAGACCTTCTACGACGCCGACGGCGACGGCATCGGCGACCTCGCCGGTCTGACCCAGAAGATGGACTACCTCGCGGAGCTCGGCGTCACCTGCCTGTGGCTGATGCCGTTCTACCCCACCCCCGATCGCGACGACGGCTACGACGTCACCGACCTGTTCGGTGTCGACAGCCGGCTGGGCACCCACGGCGACCTGGTCGAGCTGCTCCGCACCGCCGGGGACCGCGGCATCCGGGTGATCGCCGATCTGGTCGTCAACCACACCTCCGACCAGCACCCGTGGTTCAAGGCGGCGCGGCGCAGCAAGGACAACCCCTACCGCGACTACTACGTGTGGCGATCCGAGCCGCCACCGGACACCACGGACCAGGTGGTCTTCCCGGACAAGGAGCAGTCGATCTGGTCCTTCGACGAGCGCACCGAGGAGTGGTACCTCCACCACTTCTACTCCCACCAGCCCGACCTCAACGTCGCCAACCCGGCCGTGCGCGACCACATCGCCAAATCGGTCGGCTTCTGGCTCCAGCTGGGCCTGTCGGGCTTCCGGGTCGACGCCGTGCCGTTCCTCATCGCCGACGTCGACACGACCGGGGCGGAGCAGAAGGGCGACCCGCACGACTACCTGAGGTCGCTGCGATCCTTCCTCGGCAGGCGGCGCGGTGACGCGATCCTGCTCGGTGAGGTCAACCTGCCGCACAAGGACCAGCGTGCCTACTTCGGCGGCGACGCGGGCGACGAGCTGACGATGATGTTCGACTTCATCGGGATGCAGGCGCTCTACCTCTCGCTCGCCCGGGGAGACGCCCGCCCCGTCGCCAAGGCGCTCACCCAGCGGCCGCGGGTGCACCCCGACTGCCAGTGGGCCACGTTCGTGCGCAACCACGACGAGCTCACCCTCGACAAGCTGAGCGAGAGCGAGCGGCAAGAGGTCTTCGCCGCCTTTGGACCCGAACCGTCGATGCAGCTCTACGGCCGCGGCCTCAAGCGCCGTCTCCCTCCCATGCTCGGCGGGGATCCCCGCCGGATCCGGATGGTCTACAGCCTGCTCTTCAGCCTGCCCGGCACGCCGACGCTCTACTACGGCGAGGAGATCGGCATGGGCGAGGACCTCGAGGCGGAGGGCCGGGCGGCCGTGCGGACGCCGATGCAGTGGCACGCCGGCCCGGGCGGCGGCTTCTCCTCCGCACCGCCCCGCCGGCTGATCCAGCGTCCCGTCCCCGGAGGCTATGGCCCGGACAACATCAACGTGGCCACCCAGAAGCACGATCCCGGCTCGCTGTGGAGCTTCATGCGCGAGCTGATCCAGACCTACCGCGAGTGCCCGGAGCTGGGCTGGGGCGAGTTCATGGTGCTTCCCCAGCAGCACAGACAGGTGCTCGCGCACCGGTGCCGCTGGCAGGGCTCCTCGGTCATCGCCGTGCACAACCTCGGCGGCGAGCCCGTGGTCACCGAGCTGACCATGCAACCCGACGACCTCGACGGTGGGCCGCCGGTGCTGGAGGACCTGTTCAGCCACGAGACGTTCGAGATCGGCGCCGACGACGCCGTCTCGCTGACCCTCGACGGCTACGGCCATCGCTGGCTGCGGGTGCGCCCGAGCGGTGCGCCACGGTCGTGACCCTTCCGCTGTGGCGCCGCTCACGCGACGATGCACGAATGGCCACCCCCGTCGACCCCAACTCCCTCGCCTTCCTGCTCGCCGACAGCCGCAGCACGCCGATGCACGTCGGCGCGCTGCAGCTCTTCGAGCCACCGACCGGCGCCGGACCGGACTTCGGCCGGGAGCTCTACGAGCAGCTGCGCGACGTGCCGGAGGTGGCGCCGCTGTTCCGGCGCTACCCGCAGCGGCGGCTGGCCAGCGCCGGTCTGTGGGTGTGGCGGCAGGACGACGAGCTCGACGTGGACTACCACGTGCGGCGCAGCGCGCTGCCCGGGCCGGGGCGGATCCGCGAGCTGCTCGAGCTCGTCTCCCAGCTGCACGGCACCCGGCTCGCCTCCGACCGGCCGATGTGGGAGTGCCACGTGATCGAGGGGCTCGCCGACGGACGTGTCGCGCTCTACACCAAGGTCCACCACTCGCTCATCGACGGCGTCTCGGCGATGCGGCTGCTGCACCGGGTGCTCTCGCCGGACCCGGACGAGCGCGGCATGCTGCCGCCGTGGGCGGCGCGGCCGCAGCGGCCGGCACCGGAGCCCACCCCGGCGCCGGAGCGGCCGACGCCCCTGGGCGCCGCCCGGCAGGCGCTCGACGCGGCCGGTGACGTCGCCGGTGACCTGGCCGGTGTCGTCGCCAGTGACGTGGCGCGGCTCCCGGCCGTGCTGGCGCGCACGCTGACCAGGAGCGTGCGCGGGCAGGCGGGGCCGATCAGCCTCCGCGCGCCGGACAGCGTGCTCAACCGGCGGATCAGCGCGGCCCGCCGCTTCGCCGCCGACGACTTCGCCCTCGACCGGATCCGTCAGGTGAGCACGGCGACCGGCACGACCATCAACGACGTCGTGCTCGCCATGTGCGGCGGTGCCCTGCGTCGCTACCTGCTCGACCTGGGCGCGCTGCCGAGCGAGCCGCTGGTGGCGATGTGCCCGGTCAGCCTGCACACCAGCGGATCGGGCCGGCGCGAGGGCGGCAACGCGATCGGGTCGGTGATGGTGCAGCTGGCGACCGAGGTCGACGACCCGACCGAGCGGCTGGCCCGGATCTCGGCGTCGATGACCGACGCCAAGCAGGCGCTGAGCGTGATGACACCGGCGCAGGTGCTGGCGATGTCCGGGCTCGGGGTGTCGCCGATCCTGCTGACCACGCTGGTCCACGGGCCGTTCCGGCTGCCGTTCAACGTCACCATCAGCAACGTGCCGGGCCCGCGCCGGCGGATGTACCTCAACGGCGCGGAGATGGTCGGGATGTATCCCGTCTCGATCCCGTTCCACGGGCAGGGCCTCAACATCACCTGCACCTCCTACGACGACCAGCTCGGGTTCGGGTTGACCGGCTGCCGCCGCACGGTCCCGCACCTGCAGCGGTTGCTCGGCGACCTCGCCGACGAGCTGACCGACCTGGAGAAGGCCGCCCGCTGAGGGCGACCTGGGCTTTGGCAGGCTGGGGGCATGGTCATGCAGGGGTCGGGCACCGTCGCTGACCGTTACACGCTGATCCGCGAGGTCGGCCGTGGCGGCATGGGGGCGGTCTGGTTGGCCCACGACGACGTCCTCGGCCGGGAGGTCGCGGTCAAGCAGGTCGGGCTGTTCCCGGGACGGCAGGGGCCGGACATGGAGCGCGCCGAGCGGGAGGCCCGGCTGGCCGCCCGGATGTGGCACCCCAACGTGGTGGCCGTCTACGACCTCGCGGTCGACGGCGACGCGGTCTGGCTGGTGATGGAGTACGTCGAGGGCGTCACCCTCTCCCGGCTCGCCGCCGACCGCGGCGGACTCCCGGCCGACGAGGCCGCCGACATCATCCGACAGGCCGCCGAGGCGCTCCGCGTGGCGCACGAGTCCGGTGTCGTGCACCGCGACGTGAAGCCGTCGAACCTCATCGTCACTCCCGACGGCACCACCAAGCTCACCGACTTCGGGATCGCCCGGGGCGTCAGCGACGCCGCGCTGACCCAGACCGGCCTCCTGACCGGTTCGCCCCACTACCTGGCTCCGGAGGTCGCCGCCGGCGGCTCCGCGACGCCTGCCAGCGACCTGTGGTCACTGGGCGCCACGCTCTACCAGGCGCTCACCGGACGGCCACCCTACGAGCTCGGCGAGAACGTCGTGGCCGGGCTGTCCCGCATCATCAGCTCGCCCCCGCCGCGGCTCGCCGACGTCGGTCCGCTCGACACGGTGCTCGCCGCCACGATGACCCACGACCCCGTACAGCGGTGGACGGCCGCCCAGGTGTGCGCGTTCCTCGACAGCCAGCGGGTCGAGCCGACCCGCGCGATGCCGCTGCCGCCGCTTCCACCGCCGGCGGCCGCCGGGCCCGGTGCTCCGACTGCCGGCGCGCCGGCCGCGGCGCCGCCGGTCGCGCCCGCGGTCCCGCCTGTCCCCGACATCGCGCCCGAGCCCGGCCGCCCGCGACGGTGGCTGTGGCCCGCTGCCGCGCTGGCAGTGCTGCTCCTCGTCCTCGTGCTGGGCGCGTGGCTGCTGGGACGCTCGCTGTCCTCACCCGAGCAGGACTCGCCCACCGCCGACGGGGCGTCGCCGCAGGCCTCCGCGCCGGCCGCGGAGCCTTCGGGCGGGGAGCCGTCCTCGAGCGCGAGCGACGCGGCGGGGCCGACGGCCGAGGGGATGCAGGAGTTCGTCGAGACCTACCTGGCCACGGTGGTCTCCGACCCGCGGGCCGCGTTCGAGATGCTCACGCCGGAGTTCCAGGACGAGTCCGGCGGCCTC
>JAPSKJ010000169.1 GCA_031177735.1 Nocardioides sp. | reverse complement strand
CGAGGAACAGCCCGGCCTTGAAGAAGCCGTGCGTCACCAGGTGCATGATCGCGAAGACGTAGCCGATCGGGCCGAGGCCCGCGGCCAGCACCATGTAGCCGATCTGCGACATGGTCGAGCCGGCCAGTGCCTTCTTGATGTCGTCCTTCGCGCAACCGACGATCGCACCGAACAGCAGCGTGACCGCGCCGACGATGGTGACGACCAGCTGTGCGTCCGGGGCGCCGTTGAAGATGGCGCCGGAGCGGACGATCAGGTAGACGCCCGCCGTCACCATGGTCGCGGCGTGGATCAGCGCGGAGACCGGGGTCGGGCCCTCCATCGCGTCGCCGAGCCAGGACTGCAGCGGCACCTGGGCGGACTTGCCGCACGCGGCGAGCAGCAGCATCAGCGCGATCGCGGTGAGCTTGTCCTCACCGGCGGCGCCGGCGAGTCCGGCCTCCCCGTGCGTGCCGAGCACCGGCTCGAAGGCGAAGGTGCCGAACCACAGGAACATCAGCATGATCGCGATGGACAGGCCCATGTCGCCGACCCGGTTGACCAGGAAGGCCTTCTTGGCGGCCGTGGCGGCGCTGGGCTTGTGCTGCCAGAAGCCGATCAGCAGGTAGGAGGCGAGACCGACGCCCTCCCAGCCGACGTACAGCAGCAGGTAGTTGTCGGCGAGGACGAGGATCAGCATCGCCGCGAGGAACAGGTTCAGATAGCCGAAGAAGCGGCGGCGCCGCTCGTCGTGCTCCATGTACCCGACGGAGTACAGGTGGATCAGCGATCCGACGCCCGTGATCAGCAGGACGAACGTCATGGACAACTGGTCGAGCTGGAAGGCGACGTCCGCCTGGAAGCCCTCGACGGGGATCCAGCTGAACAGGTGCTGGCTCATGACGCGCTGGTCGGCGTCCTGAGCCAGCATGTCGCTGAACAGCACCAGGCCGAGCACGAAGGAGACGGCCGCGAGCAGGGTGCCGAGCCAGTGACCGACGGCGTCCAGCCGGCGTCCGCCGCACAGCAGGACCGCCGCTCCGAGCAGGGGCGCCGCGACCAGCAGCGCAATCAGGTTCTCCACGATTCTCCCGACCCCTTACAGCTTCATCAGGCTGGCGTCGTCGACCGAGGCCGAGTGGCGGGCACGGAACAGGGACACGATGATCGCGAGCCCCACCACGACCTCCGCGGCGGCGACGACCATCGTGAAGAAGGCGATGATCTGGCCGTCGAGGTTGCCGTGCATCCGGGAGAAGGCGACGAACGCGAGGTTGCAGGCGTTGAGCATGAGCTCGACGCACATGAAGACGACGATCGCGTTGCGCCTGATCAGCACGCCGGTGGCGCCGATCGTGAACAGCAGGGCGGCGAGGTAGAGGTAGTTGACCGGGTTCACTTCGACGCCTCCTCGGGCCGCTTGAACACCGTCGGCTCGATCGGCGTGCGCTCCAGCCGCTCCTCGGCGCGCTGCTCCAGCGCCCGCAGGTCGTTGAGCGCCTCCTGCGACACGTCACGGACCTGACCGCGCTCCCGCAGCGTCTTGCTGACGGTGAGCTCGGACGGGGTGCCGTCGGGCAGCAGGCCCGCGATGTCCACGGCGTTGTGCCGGGCGTAGACACCGGGCGCCGGCAGCGGCGGGAGGTACTTGCCCTCGCGGACGCGCTGTTCGGCCAGCTCCCGCTGCGTCCTGGCGCGTTCGGTGCGCTCGCGGTGGGTGAGCACCATGGCGCCGACGGCGGCCGTGATGAGCAGGGCGCCGGTGAGTTCGAAGGCGAAGACGTACTTGGTGAAGATGAGGGTCGCGATGCCCTCCACGTTGCCGTTCGCGTTCGCCTGGCCGATGCCGTTGAACTCACTGAGCGAGGCGTTGCCGATGCCCGCGATCAGCAGGATGCCGAAGCCGAGCCCGCACAGCAGGGCCAGCCAGCGCTGGCCCTTGATGGTCTCCTTCAGGGAGTCCGCCGCGGTGACGCCGACCAGCATCACCACGAACAGGAACAGCATCATGATCGCGCCGGTGTAGACGACGATCTGCACGACGCCCAGGAAGTAGGCGCCGTTGGCCAGGTAGAACACCGCCAGGATGATCATGGTGCCGGCGAGGCAGAGCGCGCTGTGCACGGCCCGCTTCATGAAGACGGTGCACAGGGCGCCGATCACCGCGACGGTGCCGAGGACCCAGAACTGGAGGGCCTCTCCGGTGGAGGTGGAGTAGGCGGCGAGCTGCTCGGTCATCGCCCGATCACCTTCTCCGACGCCGGTTCCTCCGGACCGAAGGTCGACTCGGCCTCCTGCACCACCTCGCCCTTGGAGTGGGCGACCTGCCGCTCCGTACCGGGCGCGGCCTCGGTGACCAGGCCCCGGTAGTAGTCCTGTTCGTCGGTGCCCGGGTACATGGCGTGCGGGGAGTCGACCATGCCCTCCTCCAGACCGGCGAGCAGCTGCTCCTTGGTGTAGATGAGGTTGGCGCGGCTGGAGTCGGCCAGCTCGAACTCGTTGGTCATCGTCAGCGCGCGCGTGGGGCACGCCTCGATGCACAGGCCGCACAGGATGCAGCGGGCGTAGTTGATCTGGTAGACGCGGCCGTACCGCTCGCCGGGCGAGTAGCGCTCCTCGTCGGTGTTGTCCGCGCCCTCGACGTAGATCGCGTCGGCGGGGCAGGCCCAGGCGCACAGTTCGCAGCCGATGCACTTCTCCAGGCCGTCCGGATGGCGGTTGAGCTGGTGCCGTCCGTGGAAGCGGGGAGCGGTGGTCTTCTGCTGCTCCGGGTACTGCTCGGTCAGCCGCTTCTTGAACATGGCCTTGAAGGTCACGCCGAAGCCGGCCACGGGGTTCAGGAAACCGGGCTTGGTCTCCTTGGGCTCCTCAGCCATCGTGCGCCTCCTTTCCCTCCGTGGACCCACCCAGCGGTCCGTCACTCTGAGTATCGGGCCCACCACTGACAATCAGCTCGCGCTCACGGCGCGGCCGGCGGCGCGGCACCGGTGGCAATTCCTGCCCCGGCAGCGGCGGTACGGGGAACCCGCCCGCCATGGGGTCGAAGCCGGGCGTGCCCTCGGCGGGCTGCTCGGCCTCCTTCGCCTTGGCCCGGAAGATGTCGGCGACGAAGGAGAGCAGCAGCAGGGCGAGGACGACGCCGCCAATGTAGAGCGCGATGTCGGCGAAGTCGTAGTTCTCGTTCCGCAGGGCCCGCACGGTGGCGACGAGCATCAGCCACACCAGGGAGACCGGGATGAGGACCTTCCAGCCGAGCTTCATCAGCTGGTCGTAGCGCACGCGCGGGAGCGTGCCGCGCAGCCAGACGAAGCCGAACAGCAGCGTCAACAGCTTGCCGGTGAACCAGAGCATCGGCCACCAGCCGTGGTTCGCGCCCTCCCAGGAGGTGCTGATCGGGTACGGGGCCCGCCAGCCGCCCAGGAAGAGCGTCACGGCGACGGCCGAGACGGTCACCATGTTGATGTACTCGGCGAGCATGAACATCGCGAACTTGATCGACGAGTACTCGGTGTTGAACCCGCCGACCAGGTCGCCCTCGGACTCCGGCATGTCGAACGGGGCGCGGTTGGTCTCACCGACCATGGTGACGATGTAGATGATGAAGGAGACCGGCAGCAGCAGGACGTACCAGCGGTCGGTCTGCTGCTCGACGATCGTGGACGTCGACATCGACCCCGAGTAGAGGAACACGGAGGCGAAGGCGGCACCCATGGCGATCTCGTAGGAGATCATCTGCGCGCAGGAGCGCAGGCCGCCGAGGAGCGGGTACGTCGACCCCGAGCTCCAGCCGGCGAGGACGATGCCGTAGATGCCGACCGAGGCGACCGCGAGGATGTAGAGCACCGCGATCGGCAGGTCGGTGAGCTGCATCGTGGTGCGGTGGCCGAAGATCGAGATCTCGTTGCCGGCCGGGCCGAAGGGGATCACCGCGATCGCCATGAAGGCCGGGATGGCCGCGACGATCGGCGCGAGGACGTACACCGCCTTGTCCGCGCGTTTGACGACGACGTCCTCCTTGAGCATCAGCTTCACGCCGTCGGCGAGCGACTGGAGCATGCCCCAGGGGCCGTGCCGGTTGGGGCCGATGCGCAGCTGCATCCAGGCGACGACCTTGCGCTCCATCACGATGGAGATCAGCACGGTCACCATCAGGAAGGCGAAGCAGAACACCGCCTTGACGACGACCAGCCACCAGGGGTCGCGGCCGAACATCGAGAGGTCTTCAGCGGCGAGGTACGGGCTCATGCCTCCACCTCCTTGGGGGCCTCGGCGGCGAGCGTCGCCGGTCCGATGCGGACGAGGGATCCGGGCCGTTCCCCGGTGTCGGAGGCGACGCCGCCGCCGGTGGAGTTCAGCGGGAGCCACACCACGCGGTCGGGCATCTCGGTGATCTCCACGGGCAGTTGCACCGTGCCGGCGGTGCCGGTCACCGCGAGCAGGTCACCGTCCTTGACGCCGACCTCGGCGGCCGTGGCGGCCGACACGCGCGCGTGCGCGGCGTGCCGGGTCCCGGCCAGCGCCTCGTCGCCGACCTGCAGCAGGCCCTGGTCGAGCAGCAGCCGGTGTCCGGCGAGGACCGCCTCTCCGGCGGCCGGCCGGGGCAGCGCGCCCGCGGTCTCCAGCGGGTCGGTGGCCGGCGGGCCGCTCCAGGCGCCGAGCCGGTCGAGTTCCGCGCGGACCGTGCGCAGGTCCGGCAGCCCCAGGTGGACGTCCATGGCGTCGGCCAGCATCTGCAGCACGCGCGCGTCGGTGGGCGCGAGACGCCGGGTCATCTGGTCGGGCTTGAGCGCCGCCTCGAACAGGCGGACCCTGCCTTCCCAGTTGAGGAAGGTGCCGGCCTTCTCGGCGACCGCGGCGACCGGCAGGACGACGTCGGCGAGCGCGGTGACCTCGCTGGGCCGCAGCTCCAGCGAGACCACGAACCCGGCCTCGGCGAGTGCCGCACGCGCGCGGGCCGGGTCGGGCAGGTCGGCGACCTCCACGCCCGCGACCAGCAGCGCCTGGAGTTCACCGCGCGCCGCCGCCTCGATGATCTGGCCGGTGTCGCGGCCGTAGCGGTGCGGCAGGTCGGCGACGCCCCAGACGGCGGCGACCTCCTCCCGTGCGCGCGGGTCGGTCGCCGGGCGGCCGCCCGGCAGCAGCGACGGCAGCGCGCCCGCCTCCACCGCGCCCCGCTCCCCGGCCCGGCGCGGGATCCACACCAGCCGGGCACCGGTCGCGGTGGCCGTCCGTACGGCCGCGGTCAGACCGCCGCGTACGGCCGCGAGCCGCTCGCCGACGACGATCACCGCGCCGTCGGCCCGCAGCGCCTCGGCCGCGGCGGCCCCGTCGCCCTCCAGGCCGACGCCGCTGGCGAGCGCGTCCAGCCACTCGGTCTCGGTGCCGGGCGCGGCCGGCAGCAGCGTGCCGCCGGCCTTCGTCAGGCCGCGGGTGGCGTGCGTGGCCAGGGCGAAGGTCCGCTGCCCGTGCCCGCGCCAGGCCTTGCGCAGCCGCAGGAAGACGCCGGGCGCCTCCTCCTCGGACTCGAA
>JAPSKJ010000168.1 GCA_031177735.1 Nocardioides sp. | reverse complement strand
AGGTGAGCCTGACCGCGATGGAGGCGAGCCTGCGCGCGACGATCCGCCTCGACGTGGTCGCCCGCGAGGACGCCCTGGCACGCTTCGGCGACCTGGTCGGGCCGCTGGCCGAGACGACCGACTTCCTGGTCCCGACCGGGATGGACGAGGACCTCGACCGGGCGGTGCAGGACTGCGTGCGTGCGGCGATCGCGCTGCTCCAGGCCCGGTTCGGGATGGACCCGCGGCTGGCCTACGCCTACCTCTCGGCGGCCACGGACTTCCGGATCAGCCAGGTGGTCGACATGGTGAAGGGCGTGCACGCCACCATCCGCAAGACAGACTTCGCGTCATGACCGCACCCAAGCCGGCGCCGCCCGGGCTGCTCGAGGCGTTCCGCGCCTATGAGGCCGCCCTGATGGCCGACGACGTGGCCGCCCTGGACCGGCTCTTCGCCCCCGGCGCGAGCACGCTGCGGGCCGACGCCGACGGCGTGCTCGTCGGGCACGACCAGATCAGCGCCTTCCGCGCGGCCCGCGGCGGCGCTGCGCAGCGCACCCTGGTGCAGACCCACGTGCAGGTGATCGACGACGAGCACGTGCTCGTCGTGGCCGCCACCGAGCTGGCCCGAGGCGGACGCGGCCTGCAGACCCAGCTGTGGACCCGCTTCCCCGACGTCGTCGAGCACGGCGGCTGGAAGGTCACCGCGGCCCACGTCTCCACCCCGCCGCCCGCTCTGGACACCCGGATCTGGCGTGTCGTCGGCGATCCGCTCGTGCCGCCCACCGCGGCCGGACCGTTGAGCGGTGAGAGCGTCGCGGTGAAGGACCTCTACGCGGTGGCCGGCCAGTGCATCGGTGCCGGCAACCCCGCCTGGCTGGCCGCGGCCGAGCCCGAGGTCGAGCACGCGTACGCCGTCGGCCGGTTGCTCGACGCCGGCGCCGCGATCCGCGGGATCGCGCGCACCGACGAGCTCGCCTACTCCCTGGCCGGCACCAACGCCCACTACGGCACCCCGCCCAACCCCAAGGCGCCCTACCGGATCCCCGGCGGGTCGAGCAACGGCAGCGCCAGCGCCGTCAGCCTCGGGCACGCCACGATCGGGCTCGGCACCGACACCGGCGGGTCGATCCGCGTGCCCGCGTCCTACCAGGGGCTCTACGGCATCCGCACCACGCACGGCGCGGTCCCCATGACCGGCACCGTCCCGCTCGCGCCCGACTTCGACGCCGTCGGCTGGCTGACCCGGTCCGCCGACCTGCTCGCCGCGGTGGGCGACGTGCTGCTCCCGGAGGGCGGCAACGGCCAGGGTGGCGGCACGGACCTCGTCTTCGTGCCCGAGCTGGTCGGGCTCGCCGAGCACGACGTCGCCACCGCCGTGCTCGCCTGGCTCGCGCGCACCGACGCGGCGGAGCGGCACTGGCCGCTCGCCGAGCTCGACGGCTGGCTGCGCGCCTTCCAGACCTGGCAGGCGCACCAGGCGTGGCGCTCCCACGGCGCCTGGCTCACCGGCAACCTCGACGTGCTCGGGGCTGACGTGCGCGGACGGTTCGAGGCGGCGGCCGCGATCGACGTCGAGACTGCTGAGCAGGCCCACCGGCAGGTGCTCGAGGCCCGGGCCCGCATCCGTGACCTGGTCGCCGACCGGATCCTCGTGCTGCCCAGCGCCTCGTCGGTCGCGCCGCTGGCCGTCACCGGGTCGACGTTGGAGACGCGCAACGCCACCATGCGGCTGACCTGCCTCGCCGGTATCGGCGGCCTGCCCGCCGTCAGCATCCCGACCCGCACCACGCACGGCCTGCCGGTCGGCGTCTGCCTGGTCGCCGCGGCCGGCCGTGACCGCGACCTGCTCGCGGTGGCGACCCGCCTGGCGGCACGATGAAACAGATGCAACGCGGCTGAAACAATCGTTTCCTACGCTGGGCTCGTGCGGATCGACGAGTTCAACGCCCTTTCCCCGGAGCAGGCCGCGGCAGTGGTGCGCCCCTGCGCCGACATCGACTCCTTCGTCGAGGCCCTCGTGGCCGGCCGGCCGTACGCCGACCGCGACGCCCTCCTGGCCAGCGCCCGGTCCGCGGCGCAGGCGTGGACGGCGCAGGAGGTGGAACAGGCGCTGGCCGACCACCCGCGCATCGGCGAGCGTCCCGACGCGCCCACCCCGAGCGCGGAGATGTCCAGCCGGGAGCAGGCCGGCGTCGATCCCGCCGACGCCGACCTGCTGGCCCGCCTCGCCGAGGGCAACCGCCGCTACGAGGAGCGGTTCGGCCGGATCTACCTGGTCCGGGCCGCCGGGCGCACCGGCCCCGAGCTGCTGGGCCTGCTCGAGCAGCGGCTCACCCACGATCCCGCGACCGAGCTCGAGGTGACCCGCGGCGAGCTCGCCGAGATCGCCCTGCTCCGCCTGGAAGGAGTCCTGAGCGCGTGACCACCACCTTCAGCACCCACGTCCTCGACGCCGCCCTCGGCCGCCCCGCGTCCGGCCTGTCCCTCACGCTCACGCTGCCCGACGGCACCACCAAGTCGGGCAAGACCGACGCGGACGGCCGGGCCCGCGTGGAGGGCGACCTGCCCGCGGGCGACCACACGATCACCTTCGCGACCGGGCCGTGGTTCGCCGCCCAGGACCGGGAGACGTTCTATCCGGTGGTCGCCGTCACCTTCACCATGACCGAGGGCGAGCACCACCACGTGGCGCTGCTGCTCAGCCCGTTCGCCTACACGACCTACCGGGGGTCCTGATGTCCTACGCGCTCTCCGACCTCCAGCACGGCAAGGCCGAGTGCCGGCTGGTCACGGTCGACCGTGCCGGCGAGCAGCACCTCCTGCACGACCTGAACGTCACCACCCAGCTGCGGGGCGACTTCGCGGCGGCGTACACCGAGGGCGACAACAGCCACGTGCACGCCACCGACACGCAGAAGAACACCGTCTACGCGCTCGCCCGCGAGCACGGCGTCTCCTCCCCCGAGGCGTTCCTGCTGGCCCTGGCCGGCCACTGGCGCGCCCAGCCGTGGGTCACCGGCACCTGGCTGCGCGCCGAGCAGTTCGCCTGGGAGCGGCTGCCGGCCAACGGCCACTCCTTCGTGCGCACCGGCCAGGAGACCCGCACCGCAGTCGTCGAGACCGACGGCGAGGCCACCACGGTCTCGGCCGGGCTGAGCGACCTGGTGGTGCTGAAGTCGACGGGCAGCGAGTTCCACGGCTTCCCGCGCGACCGCTACACCACCCTGGCCGAGACCGATGACCGGATCCTCGCGACCAGCGTGACCGCGACCTGGCGCTACGACACCGACACCTACGACACCGACACCCCCGGCCTCGACTTCGACGCGGCGTACGCCGCGGTCCGCACCGCCCTGCTGGACGCGTTCGCCGGCACCCACAGCCTGGCGCTGCAGCAGACCATCCACGCGATGGGCGCCGCCGCGCTCGACGCCGTCCCGGAGATCGCCGAGATCCACATCGAGTGCCCCAACAAGCACCACTTCCTGGTCGACCTGGCGCCGTTCGGGCTCGACAACCCCGGCGAGGTGTTCGTGGCTGCCGACCGGCCCTACGGGCTCATCTCGGCGACGGTGGGGCGCGCGTGATGGGGCCGATCGACCCGCCGGCGCGGCTGCTGATGGGCCCGGGCCCGATCACCGTCGACCCGCGGGTGCTGCGCGCGATGTCGGCGCAGCTGGTCGGGCAGTTCGACCCGTGGATGACCGACCTGATGACCGAGACCTCGGTGCTCTACCGCCAGGTGTTCCGCACCGCCAACGAGCAGACCTTCCTCGTCGACGGCACCTCCCGCGCCGGCATCGAGGCCGCGCTGGTCAGCCTGCTCGAGCCGGGCGACCGGGTGCTGGTGCCGGTCTTCGGCCGCTTCGGCCACCTGCTGACGGAGATCGCCGAGCGCTGCGGCGCCGAGGTGCACACCATCGAGGTCCCGTGGGGCGAGGTGTTCGCCCCCGAGGTGCTCGAGGACGCCGTGCGCCGGGTCCGGCCCAGCCTGGTGGCCGTCGTGCAGGGTGACACCTCGACCACGATGTGCCAGCCGCTCGCCGACCTCGGTCGGATCTGTCGCGACCAGGGTGCCCTGCTCTACGTCGACGCCACCGCCTCGCTGGGTGGCAACCCGTTCGAGACCGACGCCTGGGGCGTCGACGTCGCCACCGCCGGGCTGCAGAAGTGCCTCGGCGGGCCGTCCGGCAGTGCCCCGATCACGCTCTCACCGCTCGCCGTCGAGGCGATCGAGGCCCGCAAGCACATCGAGGCCGGCATTCGCGAGGCCGCCGACGAGCACGACGAGGGCCGGCGCCGCGGCACCCGGATCGCCTCCAACTACCTCGACCTCGCGCAGATCATGGACTACTGGGGCCCGCGCCGGCTCAACCACCACACCGAGGCGAGCACGATGCTCTACGGCGCCCGCGAGTGCGCCCGCCTGCTGGTGGAGGAGGGCGTCGACAACGCCGTGGCACGCCACGCCCGGCACGGACGGGCGATGCTCGAGGGCGTCCGCGGGCTGGGGCTCGAGGTCTTCGGCGACACCGCCCACAAGATGACCAACGTCGTCGCCGTGCACATCCCCGACGGCGTGTCGGGCGACGCGGCACGCGCCGCCATGCTCGACGACTTCGGCATCGAGATCGGCACCTCCTTCGGGCCGCTGCACGGCAAGGTCTGGCGGATCGGCACCATGGGCTACAACGCCCGCAAGGACGCCGTGCTCACCACGCTGGCCGCTCTGGAGCAGGTGCTGCGGGGCTTCGGCGCGCCGGTCACCGCCGGCGGCGGTGTCGGCGCGGCGCGCGAGGTGTACGCCGATGCCTGAGCCGGCCACCGAGCCGACCCTGGTCCCGGGCGGCGCCGCCGAGGTGCTGGACCGCTGCCACCGGCTCGACCTCTACTCCGCGAGCCCGCACCACCTCGAGCGGGTCTACCTGACCACGGAGCACGCGTCCGCCAACCGGCTGGCGGCGCAGTGGATGGAGCGCGCCGGGCTGCACACCTGGACCGACGCCGCCGGCAACCAGTGGGGCCGCCGCGAGGGCCGCACCCCCGGCCTGCCCGCGCTCGTGCTGGGCTCGCACCTCGACACCGTGCCGGATGCGGGCAGCTACGACGGGATGCTGGGCGTGGTCATGGCGATCGCCGTCGCCGAGCGGCTGCGCGGGGTGGACCTGCCCTTCGCGCTCGAGGTGGTCGGGTTCAGCGACGAGGAGGGCGCCCGGTTCGGCAAGGCGCTGCTGGGCAGCCAGGCCGTCGCCGGCACGTGGGACCCCGACTGGTGGGACCTGCGCGACAAGGAGGGCGTGACCCTCCACCAGGCGTTCCTCGACTTCGGGCTCGACCCGCGCCGCGTCGGCGAGGCCGCCCGCACGCCGGAGAGCATCCTCGGCTACCTCGAGGCGCACATCGAGCAGGGTCCCTACCTCGAGGCGGCCGACCGCTCGCTGGGCTTCGTCACCACGATCGCCGGCGCGCGGCGGTTCCACCTCTCGGTGGTCGGCGAGGCCCGGCACGCCGGCGGCACCCCCTACCCGCGCCGCCGCG
>JAPSKJ010000167.1 GCA_031177735.1 Nocardioides sp. | reverse complement strand
GCGCAGGCCGCCGGCGGCGGCTGCGTCGAGCAGCACGGTCAGGGTGTGCTGGAGGTCGTCGGTCTCCAGGGTGGTCGTGCCGCCGGACTCCAGCACCCGGCGGACACGTGGGTCTCGCCCGCCGAGGTCCGGGATGCCGTCGTAGGGCGTGCGGAAGGTGATGCGCGAGGGGTGTCCGGCCACGATCTGGGCCGGGGTGCCCGAGCGGACGATCCGGCCCGCGTGCATGATCTCGATCCGATCGGCCAACGACTCGGCCTCCTCGAGGTAGTGCGTGCACAGCACGACCGTCGCGCCGGTGTCGCGCAGGGCGCGGATCAGCTCCCACAGGTCGCGCCGGCTCTCGGGGTCCAGGCCGGTGGTCGGCTCGTCGAGGAAGAGGACCTGGGGACGGCCCATCAGCGTGCAGGCGATGTCGAGGCGGCGCTGCTCCCCACCGGACAGCGCCGCCACGCGGACACCGGCGCGCGCGTCGAGCCGCAGCAGGCCGAGCGACTCCGCGACCGGCCGGGGGTCGGTGACCGTGCTGGCCCACATCTGGAGCGTCTCGCGCACGGTGAGGTCGCCGGCGAAGCCGCTGCGCTGCAGCAGGATGCCGGTGGAGCGGCGGACGGCGGCCCGGTCGGCGACCGGGTCGAGGCCGAGGATCCGGACCGTGCCGGCGCTGCGGCCACCGAGCCCCTCGATCGCCTCCAGGGTGGAGGTCTTGCCGGCGCCGTTGGTGCCGAGGAGGGCGGTGACCGAGCCGGCCGGCACCTCGAGGTCGACGCCACGGACGGCCTCGAAGTCGCCGTAGCTGCGGCGCAGGCCGCGGACCGAGATGGCCGGCGGTGCCGTCGTGCCGGATGTGGCTGCTGTCGTGGACTGGGGTGCCGTGGTCATGCCTCCAGCCTGCTGCCGGCCGCGCCCCGGCGGCAGTGCACGCCATCACGGGTCCGGATGAGGCGCTCACGGGTCACCCATGACGTTCGTCATGGGTGAGCCGGGAGGATCACCGAGGCAGCGGCTTGAGGTCGCGCACGGGCACCCGCACGGTGAGCACGTCGACAGCCATCCGGATCCGTCCGCGCAGGCCGGCGGCCATCACCATCGGCAGCACCGCCTGGTTGTCGGCGCGGGTGGTGAGCACGATCTCGTCGGCACCCAGCGAGCTGGCCAGCCTGGCGGAGTCGGTGAGCAGTCGGGTGCCGATGCCGCGGCGCTGGAAGGCGGCGTCGACGCGGAGGTCGACGGGGCGCACCCGGTCGCCGTCCTCGTTGCGGCCCACGGGGCCGATCTGGGCGCTGCCGACGGGGACGCCGTCGATGTAGGCCGTCACCGCATCGGCCGTCGCCACGAACTCCGGTGTCGCACCACTGCCGAGGCGACGGCCGGTGGAGTGGGGCGCGATGGCGGCGGTCTCGCGGCTACGGCGCAGGACGTCGTTGACCAGGGCGGCCATCGCCTCCCCGCGCGCGTGCTCGGTGGCGGTGAACGGCGCCCGGCGGTGCACCTGGACCGCGACGTCGGCGACGGTGAGCTCCATGACGTCGTGGACGACGTCGGAGGCGGGGTCGGGATCGGCTTCGGCGTCGAAGAGCTGAGCGACCACCTCGGGGAAGGACATCGGCTGCTCCAGGACCTGGCGCGCCGCCTGGACGTAGCGGGCGGGCTGGTCGGTCAGCGCGGCTTCGGTGCAGGGCTGGGCGACGACGTCGGAGCCGCCCGCCGCCTCGAACAAGGCCTGCACCTCGCCCTCCGCCCAGCCGGGCGGCGCTCGCAGCACGAACTCGTCGGTGACCTCCTCGATGGCCGGGAAGACCTGGATCCCGAGGATGTTGACCCCCGCCTCACCCGCACGCTGCGCCAGGCCCGCCAGCGTGCCGGGGCGGTCCGGCCAGGTCGCGCGCACCTTCCACAGCATGGGCCCAGTCTTCCCCGGCGCGTGTTGCGGACGGGTTACCGACCGTTACGGTGCCGAGAAGATGCCGAACCTCGCCGACCTGCAGACCCTGCGCCGCTGGGCCGTCCCGGTGATCGCCCTGGCCACGGTGGGCCTGCGCCTGCTCGGACTCGCCGCTCCGCTGGGCGCCGACGAGTCCGGCTTCACGCTCGTCGGCCGGCACTGGCACCCGCAGCCCGACAGCGTCTACGGGCCCTACTTCGTGGACCGCTCGCCCCTGCTGGTCGCGGTGTACGCCGTCGCCGACTCCCTCGGCGGCCCGCGGGTGGTCCGCGTGGCCGGCGCGATCGGGTGCGGCGTGCTCGTGCTGGTCGCGGCGGCCACCGCGCGGCTCGTCGCCGGCCCGCGCTCGGCCCGCTGGACCGCGCTGTGCGTGGGCGCGGTCGTCACCAGCCCGCTGATCAACCTCGGCTCGGTGAAGGGCGAGCTGCTGGGGCTGCCGTTCGTGATGGCGGCCTGCTGCCTGGCGCTGCTGTCCCTGCGCCGCCGGTCCGCTCCGCTGGCCCTGGCCTCCGGGCTGCTCGCCGGTGTCGCACCGCACCTCAAGCAGAGCCTGCTGGGCGGATTGGTGTTCGCGTTCGCCCTCACCGTCGCGGTGCTGTGGGCGGGCGAGCTGCGCAAGCGGACCGCCCTGCGGCTCGCGCTCTGCGGGCTCGCGGGCGCCACGCTGCCCACCGCCCTGACCCTGGGGTGGGCGTTGGCGGCGGGGGTGGAGCCGGCCGCGCTGCACTACGCGGTGGTCGGCTTCCGGGGCGATGCCAGCGCGGTGCTCATGGCCGCAGCCGAGGCAGGGCCACCGCCGGTGCGGGTGGCGGCGCTGGTGGGTGCCGCCCTGGCAGCCGGGTTGGCACTGGTGATCGGCGGCTTCCTGGCAACCGTGCGGCGGAGCTGGGCCGAGCAGCGGGCGGTGACCGCCGCGACGGTCGCGCTGCTCACCTACGACATCGCGGCGCTGGTGGCCAGCGGCAGCTACTGGCGCGACTACCTGTTCGCCCTGGTGCCGGGCGCCGCGCTCGCCGCTGCCCTGGTCGCCCGGCGCAGTGACGGGCACGGTCACTGGATGCGGGTGCTCGTGGTCGCGCTGGCGGCGGGATCGGTCGCGACGATCACGGTGTGGTCGGTGACCTCCGCCCTGCGCGGCCCGTGGAGCGCGCAGACCGCCACCGGCGTCGCGGTGAGGGAGGCGGCCGAGCCCGGCGACACCCTGACCGTCTACGGCGGCCGCGCCGACGTGCAGCTGGCCAGCGGCCTGACCTCGCCCTACGAGCACCTCTGGAGCTTGCCGATGCGGACCCTCGACCCGCAGCGTCGCGACCTGATGGCGCTCCTGGCCGGGCCGTCGGCACCGACCTGGCTGGTGGCGTGGGTCGGGTTCGACGCCTGGGGCGACCCGACCGACGGCCAGCTCGGCCGGGTCGTGTCGACCTACTACGAGCGGCACGGCACCGGCTGCGAGGGCCAGGCCATCTTCCTGCGTGACGACGCGACTCGGCCGGTGCCGCAGCCGAAGTGCCCGTAGCGGAGGCGCCCGCGAGGCCGTCTCAGCGCATGGGTCCCGGGTCGCGCTCGCCCGCCTCCACCGGCAGCTCCAGGTGGTTGCCCGGCGGCGGGAACGGGCAGGTGGCGAAGGGCGTGTAGGCGCACGGCATGTTCAGTGCTCGGTTGAAGTCCAGCGCCACCGTCCCGTCCGGGGCCGGGGCCGCAGTGGCCAGCTGTCGGCAGGCGGGATACGTCGTCACCCCGCTGGTCTCGTCGGTGAACAGCACCCACAGTCCCCCGTCGCCGCCGGCGAACGCGACCAGCCGCCGCGGCGCTCCGTGCAGCGCGAAGACCAGCTCACCCACGGCGTCGTGGCCGGCCTCCAGCCCATCGACGACCGTGGCGGTGGTGACCCGGCGGGCATCGGGGTAGGCCTCGAACCGGGCCGGCACGACCCAGTCCTTCGAGGGCGGGTAGACCGGTGTGCCCTGGTAGGCCAGCCGCGCCTCGCTGTCGGGGTGGCGCGGCCGCACCATCACCGAGCCGGAGCGCGAGGCGACCTCCGCGACCGCGTCGCCGAACCGCAGCCACCACCCCGCCTCGTCGACCGGTCCGAGCAGGATCGGCCCGTCGGGCGGCTCGGCCACCGGCGTACCGTCGAGGTCCAGGGACTCGCCTCCGGCGAGCACGACCACGACCCCGTCCGGTCCGACCGACCACTCCCCCGGCACGTCGTCGAAGCGCTGCGGGGCCTCGGTGAGCCAGTGCAGGCCGGTGACCGCCAGCCAGCCGTGCGGGCTGCGAAGCCGGGCCTCGCGCTCCTCGCGGAAGGCGCGCCACTCCTCGTCGAAGGCATGATGATCCACGCCCTCATCCTGCCCGGCAGGCAAGCCCGGACACGGGCACCGGCCCGGCACCACCATGACGGTGGCACCGGGCCGGCTCGGGAGGTTGCTCAGTAGGACGGTTGGGACTGGACGTTCAGCTCGTCGAACCGCACGCGCTTGGCCGGGGCCGTGAGCGGGTCGCGCAGGTCGAAGACGTCGAAGCCGCGCTGGATCTCGTTGGAGTAGATGTAGCCGTTGTAGTAGTAGGTCGACCACGGGCCGCCGAGCACCGGACGGTCGGCCGCCACCGGGCCGCGGTCGAACCAGGCGATCTCCTTCGGGTTCGCCGAGTCGGTGAAGTCGAAGACCGACACACCGCCCTGGTACCACGCCTGGACCATGATGTCCTTGCCCTTCACCGGGATCAGCGAGCCGTTGTGGGCCACGCAGTTCTCGGTGTTGGCCTGGGTGCGCGGGATCTTGTAGTAGGACCGGAACACGAACTGGCCGTCGACGATGTCGTAGATCCCGTTGGCGCCCTTGGTGTCACCCACCGTGGGGTTGCAGGTCGGCGCGCCGCCGCCCCCGAGCTCGTCGGTGAAGACGACCTTGGTGCCCTCGTTGTTGAACGTCGCCGAGTGCCAGAAGGCGAAGTTCTCGGTGTCGCGCACCGTCTCGGTCACCACCGGGTTCTCCCGGTCGGAGATGTCCATCAGCACCCCGTCGCCCATGCAGGCGCCGGCCGCGAGGTCCTTGGCCGGGTAGGCGGTGATGTCGTGGCAGCCGACCGTCTCCCGCGAGTAGTTGCCCGCCGGGTTGCCGCCGTCGGGGAAGAGCACCGGCTCGCTGACCAGGGCCGCTGCGGACGGGTCGTCGAGCGGGATCTCGACCACGCTGATCTTGTCGTGCGGGGGCTGGCAGTCGGGGAACGCGGCGTTCGGCGCGTACGACGACACGTAGGCGTAGACCGAGCTGCCGTCCTTGCTGGGAGCCAGCGTGTGGGTGTGCGAGCCGCAGTCGGTCTCGACCGCTGCGACGTACTTCGGTGCGCGCGGGTCGCTGATGTCGAAGACCCGGATGCCCTCCCACGACGACTTCTCCGTCGCGGGCTGGCTGCTGCTGTTGCAGCTGTCGTCGTTGCGGCTGGAGTCGACGCTGAGGACCAGCACGTCGCCGTAGATCGAGATGTCGTTCTGGGAGCCCGGGCAGACCACCTGGGCCACGATCTCCGGCTTGGAGGGCTTCTTGATGTCGTAGATGGTGAAGCCGTTGTAGTTGCC
>JAPSKJ010000166.1 GCA_031177735.1 Nocardioides sp. | reverse complement strand
TGGTGCCATGCACATCGCCCTCGCCGGCAAGCTGACCGGCCGCGTCACCAAGTGGATCGTGCTCGTGGTCTGGGTGGGGATCGCCGTCTTCGGCGCCACGTTCGGCAGCAAGCTGGCCGAGGTCCAGAACAACGAGGCGTCCAGCTGGTTGCCCGCGAGCGCGGAGTCCGCACAGGCGCTGGAGAAGCTCAGCGGCTTCTCCGACCCCAACGACATCCCCACCACGGTGGTCTACCGCCGCGACGGCGGGCTCACCGAGGCTGACTACACCGCCATCGCCGATCAGGCTGCCGAGATCGCCGCCATCGAGGGCGTGGCCGAGGGCCCGGACGGCGCACCGCTGATCATGGCGCCCACCGACGCCGCCACCGGCCAGCAGATGGGCCTGGTCTCCGCGGACGGAGAGGTCGCCACCACGTCCGTCACCTTCAACTTCGGCGAGGACGGCTGGGAGGCGCTGCCGCCGGCCGCCGACGACATCCGCGACATCACCCAGATCGACGGGGTCGACGTGCACCTCGCCGGCGCAGGCGGCCAGGCCGCTGACGCCGCCGAGGCGTTCGGCGGGATCGACACCACGCTCCTGCTCGCCACGCTCTCGGTCGTCATCGTCATCCTGCTGTTCACCTACCGCAGCCCGGTGCTGTGGATCCTGCCGATCCTCTCGGCGGTGTTCTCCCTCTTCACCGCCCAGGGCGTCGTCTACCTCCTGGCCAAGCACGCCGACCTGACCATCAACGGCCAGAGCCAGGCCATCCTCAGCGTCCTGGTGATCGGTGCCGGCACCGACTACGCCCTGCTGCTGGTCGCCCGGTACCGCGAAGAGCTCCGCCGCCACGAGGACCGGCACGAGGCGATGGCCTTCGCCCTGCACCGGGCGGCTCCGGCCATCATCGCCAGCGCGGCGACCGTGGCGATCGGCATGCTGTGCCTGCTCTTCGCCGACATGAACTCCACCGCCGGGCTCGGCCCGGTCGCCGCCATCGGCGTGTCCATCACGCTGTTGGCGATGATCACGCTGCTGCCAGCGCTCCTGGTCATCGCGGGCCGGTGGGTCTTCTGGCCCCAGCGCCCGACGTTCGGCTCGCGCGAGCCGACCTCGACCGGCTTCTGGTCGCGGGTCGGCGCCTGGATCGCCCGCCGCCCGCGACGGGTCTGGGTCGGCACCGCCCTCGCACTCGCGGTCGCCTGCCTGGGCAACCTGCTGCTCAACCCGGGCAACATGTCGACCGAGGAGCAGTACACCAAGGAGGTCGACTCCGTCGTCGGCCAGAAGGTGCTCGTCGAGCACGGCCTGGTCGACACCTCCACCCCGATCCAGGTGGTGGCCGACGCCGAGCAGGCCGACGCCGTCGCCGCCGCGATCGCCGGCGTCCCCGGCCTGGGCGCGGTGACCGGCGACGTGCCTCCGCTCGACGGGGTGAAGTTCTTCTCCATCGCGCAGTCCGCCGACCCGGCCTCGGAGGAGGCGGCCGATCAGGTCCGCGCGGTGCGCGACGCGGTGCACGCGGTGCCGGGGGCGGACGCCCTGGTGACCGGCTCGGCGGCGCTCTTCCTCGACGTCGCCGAGGCCTCGAGCCGCGACAACATCGTGATCATCCCGATCGTGCTGCTGGTCGTGCTGCTGATCTTGATGGCGCTGCTGCGGGCGCTGCTCGCGCCGCTCATCCTGATCGCCACCGTCGTGCTCTCCTTCGGCGCGGCGCTCGGCATCTCGACGCTCATCTTCCGGGGCATCTTGGCCAACGTGTTCGAGAACGGCGAGGGCTTCCACCTCGTCGACTCCTCGTTCCCGCTGTTCGTCTTCGTGTTCCTGGTCGCTCTCGGGATCGACTACAACATCTTCTTGATGACGCGGGTGCGCGAGGAGACGATGACCCGCGGCACCCGCGCCGGCTCCCTGGTCGCGCTCGCCTCCACCGGCGGCGTGATCACCTCGGCGGGCCTCGTCCTCGCGGCCACGTTCATCGTCCTCGGCACCCTGCCGCTGGTGTTCCTCGCCGAGATCGGGCTGGCGGTCGCGCTCGGCGTCATCCTCGACACGATGATCGTGCGCTCGGTGCTCGTCACCGCGATCAACCTCGACCTGGGCGGGAAGATCTGGTGGCCCGCCAAGCTCGACCGTGACCCTCCGGTCGCCGAGCCGCTGGCAGCAGGCACCGCAGCCTCGGAGCCCGCGCCCCGCTGAGCGGCCACCGTCGATCGGCGACGACTGACCGGTCACAACCGGCCGGACCCCCGGATGCCCACCGCCACCGGTGGGCACCGGAACCGCATGACTGAGCAGAACGACCCGACCGACCTCGCCGCCGTCACCGACGACAGCGAGGCCTACGGCGACTACAGCATCGACGACGAGGACCAGCCGGGCGCCGAGGACCTGCTGACCGACGACCCGGTCGACGACCCGATGGACACCGGCTACTCCCCGCCGGAGAAGTACAGCGCCGGCCAGGGCTTCGGCAACACACCGTGGGAGGAGGAGCGTGGCGAGACCCTCGAGCAGCGGGTGCAGCAGGAGATCCCCGAGAAGGACCCCTACACCGAGGACACCTGGACCGAGGACCAGGAGCAGCTCGACGCCGGCCAGGTCGGCGACGCGCGTGCCGGCCGCCTGGTGGCCCCGGACGAGGGGATCGGGGAAGACACCGACAAGGACATGATCGGCCGCGACGTGGGGATCGACGGCGCCGCCGCCTCGGCCGAGGAAGCCGCGATCCACGTCATCCCGGACGACGAGATCCAGTAGCTCGACGATTACTCGAACAGCCGGTTGGGTACCGGCGCTCCAACGGGCCGACCGGTCCGAGTCTCTTTGGAAAGAGAGGGAACGATGGCTCTGCTGTTGTGGATCCTCGCTGTGATCCTTGTCGTGGCTGGGATCGTGAGCCTGCTCCGAGGTCAGATGCTCTGGGGCATCGTCCTCATCGTCGTCGGCCTGCTGGTCGGCCCCGGCGGGGTCAGCATCTTCACGTAGACCGGCCTTTCTCCTGGGATGGGTGGACAGGGCGCCCCGCCGACCGGCGGGGCGCCCTTCCCATGTGTTCAGGCACTGTCGGCCAGCAGCGACGCGGCCACCCGCAGGTCCGCGACCAGCCCGGCGTACGCCGCCGCCCGCTCCTCCCCCGCGCGCAGCACCGCCGAGGGGTGGATGGTGGCGAGCACCCAGGCGGGCGGGTCGCCGACGGCGTACCTCTCCGGCCACGGCCGCCGCTCGCCACGGGCCTCGCCGACCTTGAACGACGAGCCGTAGAGCGCCTTGCCGGCGGTGCCGCCGAGCACGACCACGCCTCGCGGACGCACGAGAGCGAGCTCCGCGCGCAGCCACGGCGCGCACGCAGCGACGTGGGCGGACTTCGGTGAGTCGTGGATCCGTCGCTTGCCGGCGGTGTGGTGCCGGAAGTGCTTGACGGCGTTGGTCGTGAAGACGTGGGCCGGGTCGATCCCGGCCTCTGCGAGGGCGTCGTCGAGCACCCGTCCGGCCGGGCCGACGAAGGGCTCGCCCTCGCGGTCCTCGCGGTCGCCGGGCTGCTCTCCGAGCAGCATCAGCGGCGCGTCCGGATCGCCGGCCCCCATCACCGCCTGCGTGGCGTCGCGGTAGAGGTCGCATCCGCGGCAGGTCTGGGCCGCCTCCTGCAGCCGCGGCAGGGTGGGTCGGTCAGGCACCCACTCCTGCGCACCGGGGAAGGTCTCCCGCGCCACCCCCGCGCCCTCAGGGCTTCAGCGGATCGTGGCCGATGTCCATCAGCCGGCGCCGCTCGTGGTCGTCCGCGACCGTCGCGTCCAGCTCGTCGCCGCGCCGGGCGGTGACCCGGTCGACCACGCTCTGCATCACCCGGGCGTCGTCGTCGGTCAGGTCGCCCCGGCGCTTGCCGAGGATGTCGAGCACGCGCCGGCCCAGTGCGCTGCCGGCCTGGTCAGGAAGGGCCTCGCTCGTCTCGCCCGCGCCTTCCACCGCGAGCCAGTCACGCAGCTCACGCGAGGTCATGTTCACGACGCGGTGGAAGTTCTCCCAGAGCCGGTCCTCGACGGTCGTGGTCGCCATCGTCTCCTCCTCGAGTCGGGTACGCCGCTCGGTACCCGGCCGATCGGCCGACCGAAACGGGTCAGCCGGTCCGCGGGGCAGTCCCGGCGACGTACTGGAACAGGCCGTGCCGCTCGTGGGTGACGTCGACGAAGCCGGCTGACCGCAGCCGGGCGGTGAGGTCGTCGGCGCCGAAGGCGCGCAGCCCGGTCGCTCGCTCCACCGCCGCGATGGCGCCAGCGGGCAGCCGGCCGGGCGCCTGGCTGGCCATCAGCGCGACCCGGCCGCTCGGCCGGACCACCCGGATGATCTCCGCGAGAGCGGCGAACGGCTCCGGGATGAGGTAGAGGGCGCCGTAGCAGGCCACCGCGTCGAAGGCGCGGTCGTCGAAGGGGAGCCGGGTCGCGCTGCCGAGGAGGTAGGCCGGCCCGGAGTGCGTCGCCACGGCCCGCTCGATCATCGGGCGGCTCAGGTCGACACCGACAGCGAGTCCCGTCGAGCCGACGGCGGCTGCGTAGACCTCGGTGAAGTTGCCCGGTCCGCAGGCGACGTCGAGCACCTGTTGCCCGGGCGCCAGGCGCAGCGCCTCGACCGCGTGCTGCCGCTCACGCCGCAGGTGCGGGACGTCGAAGCCCATCGCGGCCGACCACCACAGCGGGCGCCACGCCCGCTCGTAGACCGGGGCCAGCAGCGGGTGCTGCATCGCTCGCTGGGCCAGTCCCATGTCGTGCCTCCGGTCAGGAGCGCGCGGAGCGCTTGTCGTCGTACATCCGCTCGTCGGCGGCGGCCAGCAGCTCGTCGACGTCGCGACCGTCACGGCCGATCAGCGCCGTGCCGGCGCTGATCCCGACCCGGACGTCGGCAGCGGAGGGGTGCCGGTCGAGCGCAGCCTGCACCCGCGCGCGCAGCCGTTCGGCGACGGTGTCCACCTCCGCCGGGTCGTCGACCATGACGATGGTGACGAACTCGTCGCCGCCCACCCGGATGACCGAGTCCTGCGGGCGGACGGAGGTGTGCAGGGTCGCGGCGACCGTGACCAGCAGCTCGTCACCGGCACCGTGGCCGAGCGTGTCGTTGACGGCCTTGAACCCGTCGAGGTCCATCATCACCAGCGCGTGGGACCCGATGCCGTCCGTGAGCGCCGCGTTGACCGCGTCCTGCAGTGCACGCCGGTTGCCCGCACCGGTCAGCGGGTCGGTCCGCCCCTGGGCCCGCAGCCGCTCGCGCTCCTCGCGGTGTGGGGTGACGTCGACGACGGCGTGGAGGTACATCTGCCGGCCCCACGGGTCGCCCATCGCCTGGGTGCGCACCTCCACGGTGCGCACGCCGCCGGATGCGGTGACGATGTTGGTGTGCGGGTTGGTCTGCGGGGCGCCGCCCGCCGCCTCCCCCACCGGCAGCCACGTGCTGAGCAGGACTCCCCCGAGCTCCTCGGTCGTGGTGCCGAGGAGCTCGGCCATCGCAGGGTTGGCCGTCCGGATCCGGCCCTGCTCGTCGCAGACCACCAGCGGTGTCGGCGTGGA
>JAPSKJ010000165.1 GCA_031177735.1 Nocardioides sp. | reverse complement strand
CGAGCACCTGTCGATCGGCTACTGGCGGATCGGTCAGGACACGCTGACCGGGTGGCCCTCGGCGCCGACGAGCAACGCCTTCGCCGGCGACCTCGACGAGCTGGCGGTCTACAAGCGAGAGCTCACGGCGAGCGAGATCGCTGCGCACTACGCCGCGGGCATCGGCGCGCCGACCCCCAACCAGCCGCCCACGGCGGCGTTCTCCGCCACGGCGTCGGGGTTGACCGCATCGTTCTCCTCCACCTCCAGCGACCCCGACGGGACGCTCACCGAGCACAGCTGGAACTTCGGCGACGGGTCGACCGGGTCCGGCACCGCCCCGTCGCACACCTATCCGGCCGCCGGGACCTACACCGTCAGCCTGCGGGTGACCGACGACGACGGTGCCACCGCCGAGACCACGCGGCAGGTGACCGTCTCGGCGCCTCCGTCCGGACCGCAGCTGCTGGCGAAGGACGCCTTCGGTCGCACCGTCACCGGCGGTTGGGGCACGGCGGACACCGGCGGAGCGTGGACGACCGGGTCCGCGGCGGCGAACTTCTCCGTCGCCGACGGCGTCGGACGCATCCGGATGGCCAGCCCCGGCGCCGGACCGGGGATCCAGCTGGACTCCGTGTCGTCCACCGATACCGACGTCCGGCTACGGCTCGGCTCGGACAAGGCGGCGACCGGTGGGGGGACCTACCTCACCATCCAACCGCGGAGACTGCCCAACGGTGATCGCTACTTCGCCGACGTCCGCATCCAGTCCACCGGCGCGGTCGCCGTCAACCTGGGCCGCACCGTGGGCGGCACCGAGACCACGCTCCAGACCCGGACGGTCACCGGACTGACCGCAGTGGCCGGGCAGCTGCTCCAGGTGCGTGTCCAGGCGACCGGCACGGCCCCCACGACCTTCCGGATGAAGGTGTGGGCGGCGGGCCAGCCGGAGCCCGAGGCCTGGACCGCCTCGATCACCGACACCACTGCCGCCCTGCAGGCACCCGGCGGGATCGGGCTGCGGACCTACCTGTCGGGGTCGGCGACGAACGCGCCGGTGACGGGCCTGTTCGACGACCTGGAGGTGAGGACCACCCAGTGACGACCTGCTGAATCGGCCGGCGCCCTCAGCGCCAGGCGCCGATGTGGCGAGTGCCAGGCGGTCGGTCCAGCATCCGGGCCGGCCGCCTGGCCAGCGCCACGGCGACCGCGGACTGACGGCTCCTGACCAGCGGGCTCGGCCGCAGCGACGGCGTCACCGCCGCGGTGCCGACCAGGTCGAGGTGCTGGCGCTCCCGTCCGGTCGCGATCTCGAAGTCGCGCACCGAGGTGAACACGGCGGGGTCACCTGCGCCGCGCGACCACACCACCACCCACTGCGGCGCCGAAGCACGCGGCCGCTGGTAGACGTTGCCGTTCGCGTCGATGCCCAGCTCCTCGGCCGTCCACCGGCCGGAGTAGTCCTCGACGCACAACAGGCAGTTCGCGTCGTACTGAGCGGCGCCCAGGATGTTGTTGCGGAGCACCAGGTCCCGCACGACCCAGTCCATGGTCGGGTCCGGAAGCGGACGACGTGGGTCGTGACCGGGCGTTTCGGGGTCATCGATGTCGCGCTCGTCCTGCACGATGTTGATCGCGCGGCCGTTGCGCACGACGGTGTTGTTCCACAAGCTGACCTGTGCCGTGTTGTTGACCTTCACACCGTGGCCGCGGTTGTCGGCCACGAGCGTGTCGGCGACCAGGGCATGGGTGGACAGCTCCAAGGACAACCCGTGGCCGTCGTTGCCGCGCAGCGTCGTGTCGAGCACCGCGATGTCGTAGGCCGACTCGTCGAACCACAGCCCGGTGCCGGCGTTGCCCGCGAACCGGCTGCGCCGCACGACGACGTCGCGCGAGCGACCGATCTTGGCGCCTCCCGCGACCGGTGAGGTGTTGAAGCCCTCGGTGTTGTTGCGGCGAGCGACGGCGCGCACCAGCCGGAGCCGGTCGGCGTAGGTCGCACTCATCCCGAGCATCCCGTTGCGGACGACCCGGACGCGCTGCACACGCACGCCGGGCGCTGAGACGTGCAGCCCGGTGGTGGAGTTGTCCACGATCCGCATGCCGGTCAGCGTGACCCCCGCCGCCTCGGCCGTGACCGCTCCCATGTGCGGCACGGACGGGGCGAAGCGACGCACCCCGACACCGCGGACCGACGTGCCGGCGGCCCGCAGGGCGATCGCGCGAGGCAGCACGCTGGCCCGGACCTTGCGTCCGCTGGGGTCCGAGCCGAGGTGGAGCAGGTCGGCCGCGTCGTCGACGTAGAAGGTCCCCGGCACCAGCTCGGCCTGGCTTCCGACCTGCCGCTGAGGCTTGCCGTCGAGCCACACCTGATCCGGGTGGGCGGCCATGGGCCGGTCGGGGTTGACGAAGGTCCAGCCGGCCTCGGTGCCGTCGGGCTCGCCCCACGAGTAGGTGGGACTCGCGTCGAGGTCGACCCGCCAGACCGTGGCGAAGCCCGTCCCGCTGGGTCGCCAGCCGTCGACCGGCACGCTGCCGTCGAGCCAGACCTTCGCGCCGTCGGCGGCCCGGATGTGCAGTGTCTTGCCGGTGGGGACCGTCAGGCTCTCGTGGTAGCTCCCGGCGTGCACGACGATGCGGTCGCCCGACCGGGCTCGGCTGATGGCCGTCCCGATCCGCGCCAGGGGTGCGCGGCTCGAGCCGGCCGCGTCATCGCGCCCGCGCACCGCGACGTGCCACTCCCGCCCCGTGGGGGCTGGCGCGGTGACGCGCGGCGTCGTCGTGCCCTGGGGGCCCGCTACCCGGCTCGCGCGAGCCGCAGGTCCCGTCACCGGCGCGGTCGCTTGGGCGGCCGGCGCGACCATCCGCGGCGGAACGGGGTCGGCTGCGGTGAGCAGTCCGCTGACGAGTGTGACCCCGGTGAGGACACGCAGCGGTCGAGACAGCAAAGCTTCCTCCCGAGAACCGGACGACGTCTGCGACGCTCGCCGCCGGGTTGGACGATGTCAAGGCGGCGTCGTCCATATGGGCTACGCCGGGGCTGCCTCTCTGGCCGCGCGCCGGGCCGCACGCTTGGCCACGATCACCTTCGCGGTCCGTCGAGCGTATGCCTCGAGGTCGATCACCAGCCCTGCCACCAGTCCCCGCACGGTGTGGGCCTGGCGTGTGCTCCACAGCTGCGCCGGGGCGGCGGAGAAGTCGGCCTTGTAGCCCTCGTCGCCCACGGTCAGGTCCAGCCGGCGGACGCCCCGGGCGATCGCCGCCCGGGCCAGCTCGTCGACGATCAGGAGGCCGAGGGAGTAGTTGCGCAGGCGCTCGAAGTCGTAGCCGACGACCAGGAACAGGTGGGCCTCGTCGTCCGCGAGGTCCAACGAGACTGCTGCCGGCTCTCCGCCGACCTCGAGCACCGACAGGACCGCCGGCCCTCTCCCTGCGACGCCGTCCCGGGCCACCTGCCGGTAGAACTCGAAGTGGCTGTGCTCCTGCACCAGGTCGACCCCGCCCCGTTCGAGGAACCGCCCGCGCCGGAAGGCGCGCAGCCGCTCGAGCAGGTCGTCCACCTCGCCGGGATCGTGCACCGCGCGCAGCGCGACCCCGCCCTTGGGGCGAAGCCGCTTCCGCTTGCGCTCCAGGTGGCGGACGAACGCGGGGTCGAGCGTGGTGCCCGGCCAGTCGGCGACCGACTCGGGCAGCGTGACGGTGTGCGTGTGGTAGGGGTGCCGGCGATGGGTCCGGGTCCCGAGCAGCTCCGCGAACGGCTCCGGACCTCCGACGATCCGCTCGATCCGCAGCAGGTCGAACCCGTCGAGGGACCGCCACAGCGCTCCGCGCAGCGCCCGGTCGCCTCGTAACCAGCGAGCCGCCTCGCGGTCGAGCACCGGAGCGGCGTGGTCGCAGACCCCGAGGTCGGCCAGCTCGAGGACCCGCACTCCGTAACGGCTGCGCCGGACGAACGGAAGCACGGCGAGCAGGCGGCCGCCAGGAGCGGCCCGGACGGTCAGCACGACCGGCACGGCGCCGAGCTGCGGCGCGAGGGTCGCGTAGACGTGGTGGATCCAGCCGGGATGCTGGAACAGTGTCGCGTCCGAGCGGTCGTAGAGATCGGCGTACTCCGCGGATCGGAAGTCGAACCCGTCCTCGCGGGCGACGACGTACCCCGCCGTCGGCGGGTCCGCCAGCGGCGGGCTCGCCGGGTCGGGCGTGCGCAGGGGCGTCGCCGGCCGCGTGGCGAGCGGCCCTGGATCGTGTGCCGTCATCGGAGTGTCTCCATCGTTCGCTCAGCGCCGCCGGAACCGTGGCGACCGTGCAGATCCGTCGATCGTCTCCAACCGCCCGGCGCGGTTGAGGGTGTGCAGCCGGGTCCCCGGCCAGCGCGGACCGGGGCCGAGTCGGGCGAGGATCCGCTGCTCGAAGCTCTCCTCGTCGAGACGGACCACCTCGGCGACCGCCAACCCGGCGCCGTAACCCGCCGTGCCGTCCTGGACCGGCCGCAACAACCGGCCGTCACGGTGAGCCGGCCGCCCGGCCGGTCGTGCGGCACTGATGTCGACCAGGACCGGGTTGCGCGGATGCGGGTGCCACGGTCCGGTGAGGTGGTCCGCCCACCACAGGTGCAGCGCGTCGGACCAGGACCCGCCGTGCCGCACCGTCGCGGTGAGCCACCACCGGCCGTCATGGCGGAACACGCTCGCGTCGCTGGCCTCGACGCCCTTCAGCAGCACCCGCTCCAGGGCCCACTTGTCGGGGAAGGCCACCGCGCGGTAGAGCTCCACGGTGCCGGCCGCCGAGGTCTCCGGGACCATCCACCACTCGCCCTCGTCCTGCAGCACGTAGGGGTAGGACAAATGGACGTCGTGCTCGAGCACCGGCCGCGGGACGTCCACCGGGCCGTCGTCATCGAACTCGACCGCTGAGATGACCCCCCGACCCAACCGGTGGTCGAAGTCCTCGACGAAGAGCACATGGTGGTCGCCTGTCTGGACCGGGAACGGGTCGGCGTAGAAGTGCCAGCCGTCGTCGGGAAGCGTCGCCCAGCCACCCGGGGGGTGGTCGAGCAGATCGAGCACGTCGGGCTCACCGTGGTCGAGCAGCCGCCAGCCGACCCGCCAGTGCGGCGCGCGGTAGGCGGCCCGGTAGGCCCGTCGCACGCCGGCCGAAGCGACCGTACGAGCCAAGGCGGCGGTGCCCGGCGGTTGTCGGTGCGGCTGCTCCACCGGTAGGTGAGGCTCCTCGGGGCTCAACGACGGGCGTCCGAGCGCCTGCTGCAGCAGGAGGACGGTGCCCGCGAGGACGTCCTCCAGCGCCGCCGCCACCGGCCGCGGCGTCTCGCTGCCGGGCCGTCCCAGCGTGATCGCGGCACCGTCTCGGACCAGCTGAACGAGCGGGAAGCCACCATGCGTCAGCGCCCGGATCGCGCCGGTGGTGCCCGCCGCGCCGTCGAAGGTGAGCGCCCAGGCCCCCGGCGAGCCGCTGTCGCCCTCCAGGTCGAGGATCAGGTCGGGCAGGCCGTCGCCGCGGCGCTCCCACCGCGCGAGCGCCTGAGGAGGGCAGGGCGCGGCCAGGGCGGGCCGCAGCCGGTGCAGCCGACGCTCGGTGGACAGCAG